>NZ_JBVVPC010000025.1:0-119577 GCF_055807355.1 Bradyrhizobium sp. Ken01 | reverse complement strand
GCGTGTGCTTTTCGCGCAGCGGACCGCGGGTGCGAGGTCAGCACCCGGCCTTCCCTGCGCCCTCTTGGACAAGAGGGGTGGAATGACCAGGCAAAGCTCGGGCGAAACGCGCCGCGAGAAGGCGAAGGCGTGTCTGAGACTACACACTCCCTGTCATCGCCCGGCTTGACCGGGCGATCCAGTATTCCGAGACAGTTATGAGCGAACCGAGAAGCCGCGGCGTACTGGATTCCCCGCTTTCGCGGGGAATGACAGTGGTGCTGGGAGGACAAAGCCGTCACCTCATACTCCGTCGTTGCGAGCGCAGCGGAGCAATCCAGCCTGCCGCTGCGGAGGGATTCTGGATTGCTTCTGCCTTCGCTAAAGCTTCGGCGACAAGTCGCTGCGCTCGCAATGACGATGTAGAGAGAATGTCCGCCAACCTCTCCTTGGGATAATGAGTCCTGGCCTTCGCCAGGACGACGCCGGAGTTGGTGGCGATCAGTTCGACCCAAACCCGATCACAACCAAGTGTCTTCCAAGCGTCTTTATTCGGGAACAATCATTCCCTATTATCCCGCAATGCAAAAAGCCGCCCGCAAATCCCGGTCCGTCGCCCGTCCGCCCGGCCGTCCTCGCGAGTTCGACATGGATACGGCGCTCGACAGGGCCGTGCGCGTGTTTTCCGAGCGCGGTTATCATGCCACCTCGATCGGCGATCTCACCGCGGCGATGCGGCTGGCGATCGGCAGCGTCTACAAGGCTTTTCGCGACAAGCATGCGGTGTTTCTCGCCGCCTTCGAGCGCTACGCGGCGCTGCGCCAGGAGCAGACGCGCAGCGCGGCGGCGAAAGGCGCCAATGGCCGCGAGCGGCTGCGCAACCTGCTGCTGTCGTATGTGGAGCATTCCCAGGGCAGCGAGGGGCGGCGCGGCTGTCTCGTGGTCGGCAGCGCGGTCGAATTGTCCGCGGTCGATCCGGTGGTGGCCGCCCTCGTCAGCGCGCGGCTGGAAACCAACGAAGGCTTTATCGCCGGCCTCATTCGCGAGGGGCAGGCCGACGGCTCTATACCCCGCCATGTCGCCGCCGACGACACCGCGCGGCTGATGATCTGCATCACGCAGGGTCTGCGCGTCGTGGGCAAGGCGCGCCTCGCGCTCGATGGCAAGCGCCTGGTCGCCGTCGCGATGAAGCTGCTCGCCTGAATTCTTTGTCATATTAGGGAACAAGCGTTTCCTATAGTTCGGAGACCGTGTGAATGACGATGAATGCCACGATCGAGACCGCGCCGGATCCGGACGCGGTGTCGCAGCGCCTGACCTTTGTGCTTGCCGCGGCCTGTGGCATGGTCGCCGCGAACATCTACTACGCCCAGCCGCTGATCGCTCCGATCAGCGCCGCGCTGGGCCTGTCGCATGAAGCGGCGGGGCTGATCGTCACCATGACGCAGATCGGCTACGGCGTGGGGCTTCTCTTCATCGTGCCGCTCGGCGACCTCGTCGAGAACCGTACCCTGATCTGCTCCGTCATCGCGCTCGGCGCGGCAGCCCTGCTCGCCGCGGCGTTGGCGTCCCACGCGCTGCCGTTCCTGATCGCCGCGCTGTTCATCGGGCTCGGCTCGGTCGCGGTGCAGATCATCATCCCCTACGCGGCGCATCTGGCGCCGGCAGCCATTCGCGGCCGCGTCGTGGGCAACGTCTCGACCGGCCTGATGCTCGGCATCATGCTGGCGCGGCCGGTGTCGAGCTTCGTCACGGCGATGCTGTCGTGGCACGCGGTGTTCTTCTGCTCGGCCGCGCTGATGATCTTGCTCGCAGCCGTGCTCTGGATGACGCTGCCGAAGCGCAAGCCGGTGGCGCGCATGCATTACGGCGAGTTGCTGCTGTCGATGCCGCATCTGGTGCGGGCCACGCCGCTGCTGCGCCGCCGCGCGCTGTACCAGGCGAGCCTGTTCGGCGCCTTCAGCCTGTTCTGGACCGTGGCGCCGCTGCTGCTCGGGAGCCAATTCGGCTTCACCCAGCGCGGCATCGCGCTGTTCGCGCTCGCCGGTGTCGCCGGCGTGTTCGCGGCCCCGATCGCGGGGCGGCTTGCCGATCGCGGCCATAGCCGCATGGCAACGCTGGTCGCGCTGCTGCTCGCGGCCGTGGGCTTCCTGATCACGCATGTCGGCGCGCCCGGATCGGTGCTGAACCTCGCCTGCCTGGTCGTGGCCGCGATCGCGATCGACATCGGCGTGCAGGGCAACGTTGTGCTTGGCTTCCGCGCGATCTTCGCGCTGGGGCATGAGCACCGCAGCCGCCTCAACGGCCTCTACATGGCGACGTTCTTCACCGCGGGCGCGGCGGGCTCGGCGGTCGGCGCCTGGGCGTTTGCGCAAGGCGGCTGGACGCTGGCATCGGCCATTGGCCTCGCGCTGCCCGTCGCAGGCCTGATCTATGCGGCCACCGAGTAGGGGCCGCGGTGGCCCAAATTGTGCGGTTCTGGCCGTTTACCAAGGCCGCCCGGCCGGCAATTTCCGTCTCGCAGTTTCCCTGCCGCTGTAGTACTTTGGTCGCAAGCGAGCCTGGTTAACGGGCAGCAGGGGGAGGCTGATGAGGCGTGCAGGACTAGTTGGCGTACCGAAAGTACGACCATGGTCGTGGCAGGCGTTTCTGCTTGGATTCGTCGTTGTCGCAATGTCGGCTGCGCTCCAGGGCGTCTGTGTCACGCTCGGCGCAAAACTCTATTTCGCCGCGTTCCTGCCTAGCCTATTCGTGCTTGGCATCGTCGCGGGCGCACCGGCGGCGGCGTTCGCCGCGCTGCTCACCATTCCGCTGGTGTGGTGGGCGTTCATGCCGCCCTTCTTCGAGTTCAATTCGCTGACCAGCGCGCATGCCGATTCCATCAAGCTGTTCTGCCTGCTCGCCGTGCTGGTGATCGGCCTTGCCGATCTCTGCCGCGCGACGATGGCGATCATCCGCCGCGGCGGGTTGAAGCCGCGAAGCGAGAGCGCGGCAACGAATTCGCAATAGATCGGCCTTGCGCAGCCGCGCGCGTTGCGCGCAGGCAACAGTCCGGAAACCATTCGCGCGCTTGCCGAGTGGCGCTAACTTTTCGAAAAAGATTTGGCCGCAATTTCTCCCCCGGGAATGACGAGGGAGTTTTCGGACATGAACGGCCAAATCACCGGTCACGCCATCTTGGAGAACGTGCGCCGCTACCGCGGAATCGCATCGCTCTATCGCCAGACCGCTGCATTCCGCCCGGGCCAGAGCTGGTCGCTGCTCGAGCAGGCGACGGATTGGGAAGCGCGGGCGCTGCTGGAGCTGGAAGCCTATTTCGCCGCGCGGATGGATTACGCTGCTACGCGTGCGGCCTGATCGTTAACCATCGGCGCGGCCTTGGGCAGGTCCGCCGAAGTGGCGGTCGTCGGGCCGCGTACGGAGACCACGGGGCGATTACGGAGTTCTCTCGACGCCCGTCTGTGCTAGCAACGTCCCGACCGAGACATCCCAATTCGGCCGGGGCAAGCGATGACCAGCTTCAACCGCATCTTCACGACCGAGCGCCTGCTCCAGATCATCGTCATTCTCGCGGCCACGGTCGCAATGAAGCTGATGGGCTGAAATTCGACGGGCTATCGCGCCCCGAGTTCGGGCAGGTCGGGAAGATAGTTCGACCCCTCCGATCCCAAGAAATCGAACATCGCCTGCGCCGGCGGCAACAGCACCTTGTCGCTGCGGCGGATCACGTACCATTGCCGCACGATCGGCAGGCCCGCGACGTCGAGCACGATGAGCCGGCCCTCGGTGAGCTCGTGCGCCACGGTGTGGGCCGAGATAAAGGCGATGCCCAGCCCGGCGATGACAGCCTGCTTGATGGTCTCGTTGCTGCTCATCTCCATGCCGATGATCGGCTCGAGATCGGACCTCTGGAACATGCCTTCCATCAGTGTCCGCGTGCCCGAGCCGGGCTCGCGGGTGAGGAAGGTCTCGTGCACGAGGTCGGTCAGGTTGAGGCCGGAATCCTTCTCCAGCCAGTGCCCCTTGCGCGCGACGATGATGTGCGGATTGCGCCCGAGCTGACGGACGTCGACGCTGACATCGGCCGGTGGCCGACCCATCACCGCGAAATCGAGGTCGTAGCCGTGCATGGCCCCGCGGATCTCCTCGCGATTGCCGACCGTGAGCTTGATCTCGATCTTCGGATACCGCTTCGAGAATGCCGCGATGGCGTGCGGCACGAAATATTTTGCGGTCGAGACCGCGCCGAGATGCACTGTGCCGCCGGTCCGCCCCGCGAGCAGGTCGAGCGCGCCCTGGCAGTCCATGATCGCAGCTTCGACGCGCTCGGCGAGGCTAAGCACCTCCTTGCCTGCCTCCGTCAGCAGCATACCGTCGCCGGTCCGCTGCAGCAGCGGCAGGCCTGCGAGATCCTGAAGCTGGCGCAGTTGCTGGGTCACGGCCGGCTGCGTCAGGCCGAGTTGGGTCGAGGCTGCCGTGACGCTGCCCTTGGCCGCGAGCGCCGCGAGCGAGCGAAGCTGCCGGATCGTTAGATGCCGGAGCTGCGCCGCTGAGTGGGCATTATAAGATAATTCTTTGGCGCTCATTATGAATAGAAATTTTCCTTATTAAGCTGCCCCTGTCAATCTCATCGTTGTTGGCACTGACCGCATCGGACCTCCAGCGGGGAGGGAACTGGATACGGCACCAGCAAGGGGATGGACGCAGATGACCGGGCAACTCAGGCTGGACGACCACCTTCAGCGGTATTCCGAAACGGCACCGGATGCGCTGGCCGTGGCGGCCGCGGTCGACGCCATCGCGGCGGCCGCGATCGAGATCGCCGATCTTATCGCCACGGGAGACCTTGCGGACGCCTCGGGCCTGACCACCGGCCGCAACAGCGACGGTGATGTCCAGCGCGATCTCGACGTGCAGGCGGATGCGATCCTGCGCCGCTGTCTCGGCAAGCTGCCGATCGCGGCGCTGGCATCAGAGGAGATGCGCGAACCGCAGATCGGCGACCGCAAGGCCAAGATCTGCGTTGCGATCGATCCGCTCGACGGCTCCTCCAACATCGACATCAACATGACCGTGGGCACGATCTTCTCGATCCTGCCCGCGCCCGACGATCTCGCGCTCGCCTTCCATCAGCGCGGCTCGGCGCAGCTCGCGGCGGGGTTCGTCACCTATGGTCCGCAGACCTCGCTGGTGCTGACGCTTGGCGAGGGCGTCGACATCTTCACGCTTGACCGCAAGTCTGGTTGTTTCCGTCTCGCGCGTAGCGCCGTGCAGATCTCCGAGACCTGCGAGGAGTTCGCGATCAACGCCTCGAACCGGCGGCATTGGGAACAGCCGGTGCGCGCCTTCGTCGACGAATGCCTCGCCGGTGTGGAAGGGCAGGCCAACCACAATTTCAACATGCGCTGGGTCGGCTCGCTGGTTGCCGAGGCCTATCGCATCCTCACCCGCGGCGGGGTGTTCCTCTATCCCTCCGATGCACGGCCAGGCTACGGCGGCGGCCGCCTGCGCCTCGTCTACGAGGCGCACCCGATGGCTTACATCGTCGAGCAGGCCGGCGGCTCTGCTTCGACCGGGCGCGAGCGCATCCTCGAACTCTCGGCGCAGAGCCTGCATCAGCGCGTGCCGCTGATCATGGGCTCGAATAACGAGGTGCAGCGCGTCGAGGAACTGCATTGCGATCCGCTGCTGGTCGCCAGCGTCTCTGCACCGCTGTTCGCGCGGCGCGGCTTCTTCCGGCTGTAAGCGAGGCATCCCATGTCCAGGAAGCATCCGATCATCTCCATTACCGGCTCCTCCGGCGCCGGCACCACCTCGGTCAAGAAGACCTTTGAGCAGATCTTCTTCCGCGAGAAGGTCAACGCCGCGTACATCGAAGGGGACGCCTTCCATCGCTATGATCGCGCGGAAATGCGCACGCAGATGGCGAAGGAGGCCGATCGCGGCAACAGGCATTTCAGCCATTTCAGCCCCGGGACCAATCTGTTCGAGGAGCTGGAGCGGGCGTTTCGCGACTATGGCGAGACCGGCACGGCGACGACGCGGCACTACGTCCACGACGCCGAAGAATCCGCGCTGCATGGCGCCGCACCCGGCACGTTCACCGAATGGAAACGACTGCCGGAGAGCTCCGATCTGCTGTTCTACGAGGGCCTGCATGGCGCGGTCGTCACCGACAAGGTCAACGTCGCGCGCTATGCCGACCTCAAGATCGGCGTCGTGCCCGTCATCAATCTCGAATGGATCCAGAAGTTGCACCGCGACCGCAGTGCGCGAGGCTATTCGACCGAGGCCGTCACCGACACCGTTCTGCGGCGGATGCCCGATTACATCCACTACATCTGCCCGCAATTTTCCGAGACCGACATCAATTTCCAGCGCGTGCCGACGGTGGACACCTCCAATCCGTTCATCGCGCGCTGGATCCCGACGCCGGACGAATCGATGGTCGTGATCCGCTTCAAGAATCCGCGCGGCATCGACTTTCCCTACCTGCTCTCGATGCTGCCGCAAAGCTGGATGTCGCGCGCCAATTCGATCGTGTGCCCCGGCGCGAAGCTCGATCTTGCCATGCAGCTGATCCTGACGCCTCTGATCATGCAGCTGATCGAGCGCAAGCGAAACCTGAAGTGAACAAGGAGAGTATCCGATGAACATCTCCGTCCACGCCGACGCCGACCTCACGCCGGTCTCGCACAGCGATCTCGCCAATGCCGTCCGCTTTCTCGCGGTCGACGCCATCGAAGTCTCGCAATCCGGCCATCCCGGCCTGCCCATGGGCATGGCCGATGTCGCCACCGTGCTGTTCTCGCGCTTTCTGAAATTCGACTCGGCTCACCCCCATTGGCCGGATCGCGATCGCTTCGTGCTGTCGGCGGGCCATGGCTCGATGCTGCTCTATGCATTGCTCCATCTCACCGGCGGCGACGTCAGCCTCGATGACATCAAGGCCTTCCGGCAATGGGGCTCGAAGACACCTGGACATCCGGAATATGGCCATACGCCGGGCGTCGAGACGACGACCGGTCCACTGGGGCAGGGGATTGCGACCGCGGTGGGCATGGCGCTCGCCGAGCGCATGGCGAATGCGCGGCATGGCGATGGCCTCGTCGATCACTTCACCTACGTGATCGTTGGCGACGGCTGCCTGATGGAAGGCATCAGCCAGGAGGCGATTTCGCTTGCCGGCCATCTCGGGCTCGGCCGCCTGATCGTGCTGTTCGACGACAACGGCATCTCCATTGACGGGCCGACCTCGCTCGCGACCTCCGACGACCAGCTCGCGCGCTTCGCTGCCTCCGGCTGGTCGGTGCGTCGTGTCGACGGGCACGATCCCGAAGCAGTTGCGCAGGCGATTGCCGAGGAGCGGGAGAGCGCAAAACCGTCGCTGATCGCCTGCCGCACCATCATCGGTTATGGCGCGCCGGATCGTCAGGGCACCGAGAAGGCGCATGGCGCGCCGCTCGGCACCGAGCAGACGGCGGCGGCGCGGCGAGCACTCGGCTGGGACTACCAGCCCTTCGTGGTGCCCGTCACGATCCTGAAGGCATGGCGGATGATCGGGCAGCGCGGACAGGTCGAGCGTCTCGCCTGGCTCGATCGCTATGAATGCGCGACGCCCGAGCAGCGCGATCTGTTTGTCGAGGGCAAGACGGTTGCCCTGCCGAATGCCTATGCCCAGGCCTCGGCGAAATTGCGCGAACGCTTTGCCACCGAGCGTCCGAAGCTCGCGACGCGGCAGGCGTCGCAACAGGTGCTCGACGGAATCGCAGGGACGATTCCCGGATTTGTCGGTGGCTCGGCAGATCTGACGCATTCGAACCTGACGCATGCCAAGGCGCAGACCCCGGTCAAGCGCGATGCGTTCGCCGGCGATTACATCCATTACGGCATCCGCGAGCATGGGATGGCGGCCGCGATGAACGGCCTCGCGCTGCACGGCGGCTTCATTCCCTATGGCGGCACCTTCCTCGCCTTCTCCGACTACAGTCGCCCGGCGATCCGCCTCGCCGCCTTGATGGGGATCCGCGTCATTCATGTGATGACCCATGACTCCATCGGCCTGGGTGAGGACGGCCCCACGCACCAACCGGTCGAGCATCTCGCAGCGCTCCGCGTCATTCCGAACCTGCTTGTGTTCCGGCCGGCCGACGCGGTTGAGACGCTGGAAGCATGGGACTGCGCGCTCCAAGCTGAAAATCGTCCCTCCGTGCTGTGCCTGTCCCGTCAGGCTCTGCCGACCTTCCGCAGCGATGTCCGCGGAAGAAACCGCGTCGCACGCGGCGCCTATCTGATTGTTTCGCCGGACGGCGGCCGCGACGTGACACTGATCGCAACGGGTTCGGAAGTGTCTATTGCGCTGGAAGCCGCTCGCCTGCTCGCCACCGAGCACGTGCGCGCGGCCGTGGTCTCCGCGCCCTGCTTCGCGTTGTTCGAGGAGCAGCCGGAGGATTACCGCGCCGCTGTTCTCGGCACCGTGCCGCGCGTCGGCATCGAAGCGGCCGTGGCGGGCGATTGGTATCGCTGGATCGGCACTGACGGCGAATTCGTCGGCATGCGCGGCTTCGGTGCCTCGGCGCCTGCACCCGTGCTCTACCGCGAATTCGGCATCACGCCGCAAAGCGTTGCAGAAGCCGCCCGGCGAGCGATTGCCCGCGCGGGCAAGCAATAACAGGAGGAATTGTCGTGGCCCGTATCACCCTTCGTCAGCTACTCGACCACGCCGCCAGTCACGGCTATGCGGTGCCGGCGTTCAACATCAACAACATGGAGCAGGGTATCGCGATCATGCAGGCGGCGGCCGAGGTCGATGCGCCCGTGATCATCCAGGCTTCGCGCGGCGCGCGCAGCTATGCCGGCGACCTCATGCTCTCGCACATGATCGACGCGCTGGAGCGGACCTATCCGGACATCCCGCTCTGCATGCACCAGGACCATGGCAATGACGAGGCGACCTGCGCGTCCGCGATCGCCCATGGTTTCACCTCGGTGATGATGGACGGCTCGCTCAAGGCCGATGCCAAGACCGCGGCCGATTATGACTACAATGTTGCGATCACTAGCCGCGTCGTCGATCTCGCTCATTGGGTCGGCGCTTCCGTCGAAGGCGAACTAGGCGTGCTCGGCTCGCTCGAGCATGGCGGTGGCGAACAGGAGGACGGTCACGGTGTCGAAGGCAAGGTCAGCCACGACCAGCTCCTGACGGATCCCGACCAGGCGGTCGACTTCGTCCGCGCCACCAAGGTCGATGCGCTCGCGATCGCGATGGGCACCTCGCACGGCGCCTACAAGTTCAGCCGCAAGCCGGACGGCGACATTCTGGCGATGCGGGTGGTCGAGGAGATCCACCGTCGGCTGCCGAACACGCATCTCGTGATGCACGGCTCTTCCTCGGTGCCGCAGCCGCTCCAGGACATGTTCAACCAGTTCGGCGGCGAGATGCCGCAGACCTGGGGTGTGCCGGTCGAGGAGATCGTCCGCGGCATCAAGAGCGGCGTGCGCAAGGTCAATATCGACACCGACTGCCGGCTGGCAATGACCGCGGTGTTCCGGAAAGTGGCCGCGCAAACGCGATCCGAGTTCGATCCGCGCAAATTCCTCAAGCCCGCGATGGATGCAATGCGCGAGCTCTGCCGCGACCGCTTCGAGCAGTTCGGGACCGCAGGCCACGCAAGCCGGATCAAGGTCGTTCCCTTGAGCGAGATGGCGCGGCGTTACCGCGCCGGCGAGCTCGATCCACGCATTGGCGCTCGCGAGCCAGTTGCGGCCTAATCATTGCAGAGAGAGAAGAGCAGGAGAGAGCCATGAATGCACATGCAGGAACCGTCCGCGGCAAGGAAAGATATCGCTCGGGCGTGATGGAATACAAGCGCATGGGCTATTGGGAGCCTGACTACGTGCCAAAGGACACCGACGTCATCGCGCTGTTCCGCGTGACGCCGCAAGAGGGCGTCGACCCCATCGAGGCGTCGGCCGCAGTCGCCGGCGAATCCTCGACCGCGACCTGGACGGTGGTGTGGACCGATCGGTTGACCGCCGCCGAGAAGTATCGCGCGAAATGCTACCGCGTCGATCCCGTGCCGGGCACGCCGGGCTCGTACTTCGCCTACATCGCCTATGATCTCGACCTGTTCGAGCCTGGTTCGATCGCCAACCTCTCGGCCTCGATCATCGGCAACGTGTTCGGCTTCAAGCCGCTGAAAGCGCTGCGGCTGGAGGACATGCGCTTCCCGGTCGCTTATGTGAAGACGTTCCAGGGACCGGCAACCGGCATCGTGGTCGAGCGCGAGCGGCTCGACAAGTTCGGCAGGCCGCTGCTTGGCGCCACCGTGAAGCCGAAGCTCGGGCTTTCGGGCCGCAATTACGGCCGCGTCGTCTACGAGGCGCTGAAGGGCGGGCTCGATTTCACCAAGGATGACGAGAACATCAACTCGCAGCCCTTCATGCACTGGCGCGACCGCTTCCTCTATTGCATGGAGGCGGTGAACCGCGCGCAGGCGGCCTCCGGTGAGGCGAAGGGCACCTACCTGAACATCACCGCGGGAACGATGGAGGACATGTACGAGCGCGCCGAGTTCGCGAAGGAGCTCGGATCGTGCATCGTCATGATCGACCTCGTGATCGGCTACACCGCAATCCAGTCGATGGCGAAATGGGCGCGGCGCAACGACATGATCCTTCATCTGCATCGCGCCGGTCACTCGACCTACACGCGGCAGAAGAGCCACGGCGTCTCGTTCCGCGTCATCGCCAAATGGATGCGGCTCGCGGGCGTCGACCACATCCATGCCGGCACGGTGGTCGGCAAGCTCGAAGGTGATCCGAACACCACGCGCGGCTATTACGACGTTTGCCGCGAGGACTTCAACCCGACCAGGCTCGAACACGGACTGTTCTTCGACCAGTCCTGGGCGAGCCTGAACAAGATGATGCCGGTGGCCTCCGGCGGCATCCACGCCGGCCAGATGCACCAGCTGCTCGACCTGCTCGGCGAGGACGTCGTGCTCCAGTTCGGCGGCGGCACCATCGGCCATCCCATGGGCATCGCGGCCGGCGCGATCGCGAACCGTGTGGCGTTGGAAGCCATGATCCTCGCCCGCAACGAAGGCCGCGACTACGTCCACGAAGGTCCGGAGATCCTGGCAAGGGCGGCCGAGACCTGCACGCCGCTGAAAGCCGCGCTCGAGGTCTGGAAGGACGTCTCTTTCAATTATGAATCCACCGACACGCCGGACTTCGTGCCGACCGCGCTCGAAACCGTTTGAGGAGATTTGACATGAAGCTGACCCAAGGCTGCTTCTCGTTCCTGCCGGATCTGACCGACGATCAAATCACCAAGCAGGTGCAATATTGCCTGACCAACGGTTGGGCCGTGAACATCGAGTTCACCGACGATCCGCATCCCCGCAACACCTATTGGGAGATGTGGGGCCTGCCGATGTTCGATCTCCAGGACGCCGCCGGCGTGATGATGGAGCTCGCCGAATGCCGCAGAGTGTATGGCGACCGTTACATCCGGCTCAGCGGCTTCGATTCCAGCCATGGTTGGGAATCGGTGCGGATCTCGTTCATCGTCAACCGCCCGCCGCAGGAGGCCGAGTTCGAGCTGGTGCGGCAGGAGGTGGGCGGCCGTGCGATCCGCTACACCACCATGCGCCGGCAGCCCGCGCACGCGCCAACCTAAGTCATTCTCCTCCGCGCGGAGCACTCCCTGCTCCGTTTCCTTGGCGGACCACTGCTTCGCCGCTCCCCCGCGGCGAAGCCCTTTTCTTCGAGGTGCCGATGCTGGATGTTCCCCACGCAATGACCACTGAGCCCGGCGAGACCAGTTTCGATCTCCGCAAGGAGGCCGAAGCGGCCGGTATCACCGGCACGCTGCAGCAGCTCGAGCAGGAGCTGATCGGATTGAAGCCGGTGAAGAACCGCGTGCGCCAGATCGCGTCGCTCCTGCTGGTCGAACGCATCCGGCAGCGTGCCGGATTGGCTTCGTCGCCGCCGACGCTGCACATGTCGTTCACCGGAAATCCCGGCACCGGCAAGACGACCGTCGCGCTTCGCATGGCAAAGATCCTGCACGGACTCGGCTTCGTGCGGCGCGGGCAGGTGATCTCGGTGACGCGCGACGATCTCGTCGGCCAGTATATCGGCCACACCGCGCCGAAGACCAAGGAGATCCTGAAGAAGGCGATGGGCGGCGTGCTGTTCATCGACGAGGCCTATTATCTGCACCGTCCCGACAACGAGCGCGACTACGGCCAGGAGGCGATCGAGATTCTGCTGCAGGTGATGGAAAACCAGCGCGAGGACCTCGTCGTGATCCTTGCCGGCTATGGCGAGCGGATGACGAGCTTCTTCGCCTCCAACCCCGGCTTCCGCTCGCGCATCGCCCACCACATCGACTTTCCGGACTATGCGGAAGCCGAGCTGCTCGTCATCGCCGAACTGATGCTGAAGGAACGGGGCTATCGCCTGTCGGCGGCGGCGCGCGAGGCTTTCGAGAAATACATCGCGCTGCGTCGCACCCAGCCGTTCTTCTCGAATGCGCGCTCGATCCGCAACGCGGTCGATCGCATCCGCCTGCGGCAGGCTGATCGCCTGGTGTCCGATCTCGATCGCATGCTCGAGATCGCCGACCTCGAAACGATCGATCCCATGGATGTCCTGGCGAGCCGCGTCTTCAGCGGCGGGGCGGACGCGCAGAGGAGTACGAAGCCATGACGAGAGAAATCCTCATCGCGCCGTCGATCCTGGCTGCGGATTTCGCGCGCCTCGGCGAGGAGATTGTAGCGATCGACGCTGCGGGCGCCGACTGGATTCACTGCGACGTCATGGACGGGCATTTCGTCCCGAACATCAGCTATGGCGCGGACATCATCAAGGCGATCCGGCCACTGACGAAGAAAATGTTCGACGTGCATCTCATGATCGCGCCGGCTGATCCCTATCTCGAAGCCTTCGCGAAGGCCGGAGCGGATGTCATCACGGTGCATGCCGAAGCCGGTCCGCACCTCGATCGCTCGCTCGAGGCCATCCGCGCGCTCGGTAAAAAGGCCGGTGTCAGCCTGTGTCCCGCCACTCCCGAAAGCGCGATCGAATATGTGCTCGATCGTCTCGACCTCGTCCTGGTGATGACGGTCAATCCGGGTTTTGGCGGCCAGTCCTTCCTGGAGTCCCAGCTCGAAAAGATCGGGCGTATTCGAAGCATGATCGGCGACCGGCCGATCCGGCTCGAGGTTGACGGCGGCATCACGCGCGAGAATGCCGCTGCCGCGGCCGCTGCGGGCGCCGATACGCTTGTAGCGGGCTCCGCCGTGTTTCGCGGCAAGAGCAGCGCGGATTATGCCGGCAACATCGCGGCTATCCGCGCCGCTGCGGAAGCCGGCAGGGTTCCGAAGCTGCAACATAGTTTGCCGCAGACGATCCAGACCGGTGAGCCCGCACTCATCCGGTAGACTACCGGATACAGGCGGAGCGAGCCCGCACCGCAATGGTTGTGCCAGGGCGTGCCACTTTGCAGCGGAGACATACGGAGGATGACCCAGAACCCCTAGCCATGGCCTGCGGTAAGGTTCCGAAGCGTTGAGTTCGCGATGATTGGAACTTTCGCCTGAACACGCGTTTGCCTAAAAAGCGAATCGAGCGCGCGGCGGGCGCAGCAAATCTTTTGCACAACCGCCATCGCCCTGACGCAAATGAGGGCAATAAGCTCTGTGAATGCGAGGGAGGGTCTCATGGATAACGTACGTCGCTACCGCGCGCTAGCGTCCCTCTGTCGTCAGCAGGCCGCCTACCGGCCGCTCCAGAGCTGGGAACTGCTCGGGCAGGCCGAACATTTCGAATATCTCGCAGAAGTCGAACTCAAGGCGCATTTCGACGCGTGCAATGCGCCACACGACGAGGACGGCATCGAGGCCACGGGGTGGGAGAGGCCCGCCGCGGCGTGACGGTCCAACTTGTTCGAACATACCCTGAACTTGCCGATGCCGGCACCGCTCAAGGACGCGGTTGTCAGCCCGAACGTCAGCTTGTGACCGGCCCGACCTGGATCGTCCCACGATTAATGCGACATCAGCGTCGGGACCGTCATGGCTTCCAGCATGGCGCGGGTGACGCCGCCGAGGAACCGCTCCTGCAATCGCGAATGGCCGTAGCCGCCCATGACCAGAAGATCCAGGTTCTCATCGGCTGCCAGCGACAGTATGGTCGGCTGAATGTGAGAGCGCGCGGCCGACAGGTTGACGGTGCGGGTCGACAGTCCGCGCCGCCCGAGGTGCCTCGCCAGATTGCGCGTCGAGACTTCGTCGGGAACCATATCTGTTTCGTTGATCGCAATGATCACGATCTCCTCGGCGCGGGCCAGGAACGGTGCGGCGTCGCGCATGGCGCGCGCGGCGAGGCCGCTGCCATCCCAGCAGATGCCGATCCGTTTCGCCTTGAACGCTCCATGGAAGGTGTAGGGCAGGAAAAGCACCGGGCCGCCCGCTTGGAACAGGATCTCGCGGGGCACATCGTTGTCGAGTGAGCCTTGCGCCGGATCTGGCTGGAGCACGATGCTGAGATCGTGCAGCCGCGCCATCTCGCCGAGCAAGCCGACCGCATCCCCCGGCATCGTCCCGAGCGGGTGGCATGTGTAGGAAATGCCGGCGTTCATCGCTTCGCTCTTGAACACCGCGAGCGCGGCCTCGGCCCGCTCCACTGCGCTTTCGCGCTCCATCTCGAACACCGCCGCCACGGCAGCGCCGCCCTCCATCACGTAGGCCGCACTGGTTGCCACATAACCAACCGCGACTGCATCGAGATGGGCGTTGAGGCTCGCTGCGAGCGAGATCGAGCCGTCGATCACCGGGCGCATCGGGCGCTCGGTGGGGATATGGACGAGAATGTCTTTGTACATGACGTGCCTCCGATGGACATCATCCGGTGGCCGCAGTCTTTCACGGTTCGCAGGGCCCGCGTTGAGCTGCATCAAACGTGCAGCCTCGAGTTTTTGACCTTCGCCGGCCCCAGCCACTTTGCCAAGATTTAATCACTTGGACGGGACGCTGTAAGGTGGCGACCACCATGTTGGGTACAGGGCGACTTACCCAACATGGACATATCGACATGAACGATCACGTCAATTCCGACACCACCGCGTCCCGCAAGATCTTGAGGCCGCGCCGGCTCGCGCTGCTCGGCACCGTGGCCGCGCTTGGCCTGGCCGTGCTGGCGACTGCCCCCGGCTCTTCGCCGTTCAGCGCGACCTCCTTCATTGCGCCTGCCCAGGCCGCGGAGAGCGCCGCGACACCGCCGGGCTTCGGCGACCTCGTCAGCAAGGTCAAACCTGCCGTCATCTCGGTCCGGGTCAGGATCGACCAGGACAACGATAAGAGCGCGATGCTGCAACAGAACCGCATGGATTCGGACGAGGCGACGCCGTTCGACCAGTTCTCACGGCAATTCGGCTTCCGCGGCCCTGGCATGGAAGGCATGCCGCGCCAGCGCCGCCAGATGATCACGGGCGAGGGCTCCGGCTTCTTCATCTCCGCCGACGGCTATGCCGTGACCAACAACCACGTCGTCGATCACGCCGAGTCGGTGCAAGTGACGATGGACGACGGCACGACCTACAGCGCGAAAGTGGTCGGCACCGATCCGAAGACCGATCTCGCGCTGATCAAGGTCGAAGGCAAGAAGGACTTTCCGTTCGTCAAATTCTCCGAGCAGAAGCCGCGTATCGGCGACTGGGTCGTCGCGGTCGGCAATCCCTTCGGCCTCGGCGGCACCGTGACCGCCGGCATCGTCTCGGCCAGCGGCCGCGACATCGGCAACGGTCCCTATGACGACTTCATCCAGATCGACGCGCCGATCAACAAGGGTAATTCCGGCGGCCCGGCCTTCGACATGAACGGCAACGTGATCGGTGTAAACACTGCGATTTTCTCGCCCTCCGGCGGCTCGGTCGGCATCGGCTTCGACATTCCTGCCTCGACCGCAAAGCTCGTCGTCGCACAGTTGAAGGACAAGGGCGCGGTCACACGCGGCTGGCTCGGCGTGCAGGTGCAGCCGGTGACGTCGGATATCGCCGACAGCCTCGGCCTCAAGGAGGCGCGCGGCGCGATCGTCGACAATCCGCAGGACGGCAGCCCGGCGGCGAAGGCGGGCATCGAGGCGGGCGACGTCATCACCGCGGTCAATGGCACCGCGATCAAGGATTCCCGCGATCTCGCCCGCACCATCGCCACCCTGGCGCCGGGCACGTCCGTGAAGCTCGATGTCGTCCACAAGGGCGACAGCAAGACGGTGACACTGGCGCTCGGCGAGTTGCCGAACGAGCGGCAAGCTAGAGCCGACGAGAGCAAGTCGCAGCCAGATGCCGGCATGCCGCCGCGTCTCGGGCTCAGCCTGGCTCCGGCCGGCGACGTGCAGGGCGCCGGCCAGAAGGGCGTCGTAGTCACTGAAGTCGATCCGCAAGGTCCGGCCGCACAGCGCGGCATCCAGACCGGCGACGTCATCCTCAATGTGGGCGGCAAGGCCGTCGCCAACATCGGCGATGTCCGTTCGGAGCTGGCGCAAGCGAAATCGTCCGGCAAGCGCAGTGTGCTGCTGCAGGTCAGAAGCGCGCAGGCGACCCGGTTCGTGGCGGTGCCGCTCGCATAAGTCGAAGGTCGATCGGCGTAAATCCAAACAGGCGGCCCCCGGGCCGCCTTTCTTGTTCGCCTTCAGGATTCCGGATGCCGGCCGATAACATTCTCGTTAACGGCAGGGAGGATGACCCGGTTCGTCCGAAAAAGCCGTGTTCGCTCATCACAATTGCGGATCTCGTATGGACTCGGCGGCAATGAAGCCGCCGACGATTGCAAGCGTGGAACTTCGAATTTGCCGCCGCTGAGCTGGGCCGGCCGGCAATTCGTATTGATCGGTGCCGACATGGATCGATTGAAGCTCTCGCTGAGGACTGCGCTGCTCGTGGCGCCATTCGTGCTGTGGGGTGGAAACGCTCTCGGGCGTGACGACGGCCGTTACGCGGACTCTCCCCTCAAGCCATGGTTCGACGGCCTTCGCAGCCATCTCGGCCCGTGCTGCTCGGATGCGGATGGGTTTGCCGTCGCCGATCCCGACTGGGACTCGCACAATGGACATTATCGCGTGCGGCTCGACGGCGAGTGGGTCGAGGTACCGGACGAAGCCGTGATCACCGAGCCGAACCGGGCCGGCCGCACCATGGTGTGGCCGGTGAAGACCGCGTTCGGCGTTTCGATCCGCTGCTTCATGCCGGGCAGCATGATCTGACGGAGGTCAGCGCGACCGTTTGGAGGATTTGCGCTTCGACGTTTTCTTCGAGCTCTTCTTCGAAGTCTTCTTGGACGTTTTCCGAGCTGTCTTCTTTGACGTTTTCTTGGACGTCTTCCGCTTCGCGGCTTTCTTTGGGACCTTCTTGCCCTTCTTGCGCGCTTTCGACAGGCCGATCGCGATTGCCTGCTTGCGGCTCTTCACGCGTCCGCCTCGACCGCCCGGTCCGCTTTTGGCGGTACCCTTCTTGTAGCGCTTCATCTCGCTTTCGACATCGCTGCCGGCGCTGCGCGAGTAGCGGCGCTTCTTTGCCTTGCGTGCCATGCATGTTCTCCCTTGGCCGGGGAAAACCATCCGAGACAGGCATAGTTCCGAAAGCGCGCGCGAACGTCGGGGATACGCGACCCAGCCTAGAACGAATCCGCCAGCTCGATCTCGGCTTCCAGCACCTGAATGCGCCGCGCTGCCTCGCTGGAGGACAGATCCCGGGCATATTGCGCGGGTTGATACGCCTCTTCGCTCAGCCGTTTCAGCCGCAGGCCCTGCGCCCGCGTCATCTGCTCGGTGAGGAAAGCCTTGGCGGTGAGGGAAGTCTTGTCGGTCAGGAAAGTCTTGGCGTCGTATTTACCTTGAACCTGCATGTCGCTTCTCCCTTCTGAAATCGTGACTTGACTATATGTTCTTATTTTGTTCTAACAAGCCATGGACAACAGAATTAATGAAATTCGACGTAAAATCAGCGCCTTGAGGCTGGAAATGGCCGATATCGAGGTGTCCGTCCGCGAACTCGTCGAGCGCGATCGTGACTGCACAGAGAAGGCCCTGGCGCAGATGGATCTGCGCCGGAAAATCAATCTGCTGATCGGCGAATGGAAGGCTGCAGGTGGCGGCGATGTCCTGCCGAATGTCCGCGACAGGATGCGCCTTCGTTCCGCGAAGACATCAGGTAGTCCTCTGCGCGTGGTTGCGCGCCGCTGAAAGCTTTGGGAGCGCACGGTGGAGGAAGACCCGGATGCGTACCGGATTCTGAAGCTGCGCGCCGAGATTCTCGAACTGGGCTCCGCCATCCGGCAGCTGCAACGCGAGGGGCTCGACGACGCCGCGGCCCAGCTCTTGATCGCGCGCAAGCGTGCACGACTCGATCATCTAGTGAAATCAGATCTCGGAGCGTGCCTTAACGTCACTGAGGGCCGACGCAGCTAAGCGAGTTCGTCACGTCAAGACAGGTAGATCAGGGCGCCTTCGGCGTGCCGTCCCAGCAATAGAACGCCCGAGATCAAGAGCCCGAGGCCGGCCGGCAGATAATAGAACGAGCCACCCAAGGCGATCAGCCACGCGCCCCCGATCGCGATGATGATGCCGCAGATGAGCATGATTGCGCCGAGCAGCGGCGCCGCCCAGCGCGAGAGCAATGACCGAACGTTTGCCATTCGCCACCTCGATGGAATGCGGTTCAAACGATCTTCTCGGCGAACGTTCCTGTGGCTGACACAACCTGCCGCACATCCGCGTGAAGCACGCAATCGCGCGGAACGGAAGTCGGCTCGACTGATTGACCGGGCTCCTCTCTCATCAACGGAGTGTTCCATGGAGCTTCAGGGTAAGACGATCGCGATTTTGGCCACGCACGGCTTTGAACAATCGGAACTGGAAGTGCCGCGCGACCGCTTGAAACAGGCGGGCGCGACGGTCCACGTCGTCTCGCTTGCACCCGGCGAGATCAAGGGCTGGGACAAAAAGGATTGGGGTCGGGCCGTGAAGGTGGACAGGACCCTCGACCAGGTTTCCGGCAGCGACTACGACGCGGTCGTTCTGCCGGGCGGGCAGATCAATCCGGACCTCCTGCGGGTCGAGCCGAAGGCGCTGAGCTTCGTCAAGGACATCTTCAACGCGAAGAAGATCGTTGCGGCTGTCTGCCATGCGCCTTGGCTCCTGATTGAAACAGGCATCGCCAAGGGCCGCAAGCTGACCTCATACAAATCGATCAAGACCGATGTCATCAATGCCGGCGCGGCATGGGAAGACTCGGAGGTGGTTGTTGACCAGGGCGTCATCACCTCGCGCAACCCCGGAGATCTCGAAGCCTTCAGCGCCAAAATCATCGAAGAGATCAAGGAAGGTCGGCACCTTCAACGCAGCGCGGCGTGAAGTCAGCGGCTCCCGGAGGGAAAAGCCCCGCGCGGCCGCGGGGCTTTTGTCTGACATCTCGGCGGGGATTTACTTGGTGTTGCTCATGCCGGCCTTGTTGTTCGTCATGGTGCCGCCCTGGTCGGAGCCGGGGCCTGAGCCGCCCTGACCGGAGGGGTCAGCACCCTTGGAGGACTTGGTGTTGGCGCCCGTGGTGGTCTGCGACGACGACATCGAGGATCCGTGTTTCGCCTTGTGCGACTTGGCCTGCACGGCGAACGGTGCGGCGGCCAGGCCGGTTGCCAACATCACGGCAAGAGCGAGCTTGGTAGTCTTCATGTTCGGGAACTCCCTGAGTTGAATTGACGCAGGCAGCCAACTGCCATTCGTCGCAGGAGTTCCGAACAAAGAAGTTCCGGTAAATCCCGCATAGTTCAAGTTTGCTTGTCCTCTGCGAGGATGAATACGACGCCGGTCAGTGTCGCGCCGATCGCGAACGTCGTCACCAATGTGAGGGCGAACACGACCACGGCCTGCCTTCCGCCATGACTCAGCAAATCGGCGACGCCGGGATTGGACAGCACGAGCAAGAGGCTGAAAGCGAGCCCGAGGGCTGCGCCCATCATGGCGTGCGTCATCAGCTTGATGAGCCCGCTGGGAGAGATCAGGTCCGACGACTTCTTCGCGCGCATGGAACTCTATCCCAATCTGGCATGCAACGCCTGCGTCACTCGCCGGTTCCACCCGCATGAAGGAATTGTCATAGTCCGCTTCATCCGACGTTCATGCCGGGCCTGCAAGAATGACCGCGCAACACGGGAACATTCGATATGGGTAAGGTGGTCTTTCTCTATCGCTCTCTGGCTTATCGTAACGCCGCTGCGGACATCCTCCGCAAGGCGCGGAAGCTGCCCCGCGGGGCGGAGCGAAGCGCGGCGTGCCGCTATGCCAAGGCGCTGCGCGATCTCGCCCAAACGGAAGCATGGCTCGAAGGACGGGTCGCGCGCGAACCGCAAACGACGCAGCGCAGGAAGAGTGCGGCCTCCGGCTAACCGGACGCGCGCTGCAATTCGGCAGAGCTGGCGGCTTCGAAGTTGCCGGGCGCGGTGGTCGCGGCAGTCTTGCGGACCAACGGTACCTCGAGCCGGCACAACAGACCCTCGGCCCGCCAATCGAATCGCGCCTGCCCGCCAAGCTGGGACTCGACGCTCGCAAGCAGGCTCCGCGTACCAAAGCCGCGGGATTTCGGCGTCATGACAAGCGGGCCGCCGGATTCCTCCCAGGTCAGCGTGAGCAACTCGTCCGCGACCTGCCAGCCGATCGCGAGCCGTCCCGTCCGCGTCGAGAGCGCGCCATACTTCGCCGAGTTGGTGAAAAGCTCATGCAGCGCCAGCGCCAGCGTCTGGGCGGTTGCCGGCAGCAACTGAACTTCGGACCCCGCCAATTTGATCTGGCCCCCGAGGGAATAGGGCGCAAGCTCCTCGTCGATCAGCTTCGAGAGTTCGGCGCCCTGCCAGCTCGATAGCGACAGGATCGTATGCACGCGCGCCAGTGCATTGATGCGTCCTTCGACGGCGCTGACATAGGCTTTGACTTCGTCGGCGCGGGTGAGGCGCACGATCGATTGCGCCAGCGCCAGCGCATTCTTGGCGCGATGATCGACTTCCCGCGCCAGGAGAGTCTGCCGTTCCTCGGCGCGCTTGCGTTCGGTGATGTCCACCGTCACGCCGCTGACGCGCATGACCCGACCGCTATCGTCAACCGTGGCGGCGGCCGTGCCGACACACCAGCGCACATCGCCGTCGGGCCGCACGATGCGGAACTCCGTTTCATAGGAGCGTGTGCCCTTGTTGAATTCGGCAATCGCCTTGCGCAATTGATCGACGTCATCCGGATGCAACAGCGCCTGAACGTTGGCCGGATTCACCTCGAAGCTCTCCGGGCCAACACCAAAGATGCGGTATTGTCCCTCGTCCCACATCCAGTCGCCGGTGATCCAGTCCCAATCCCAGGAGCCCATCTTGCCGGCGGCGATTGCCATGCTGCGCCGCTCTTCGCTCTCGCGCAGCTTTGCAGTGGAATTCTCCAGCTCGGCGGTGCGTGCACGCACGCGGTCCTCGAGATCCTGGTTCAGTCGTTCGAGTTCGCGAGTCTTGCGATAGAGCTCTGCAAACACCTTGACCTTGGCGCGCAGCACCTCCGGCACGACAGGCACGGGGACGTAGTCGACGGCGCCCATCTCGTAGCCGCGCAGGCGGTCGATGTCGCTGACTTGAATGGCCGAGATGAAGATCATCGCGGTCTTCTGGAAGCGCGGGTGCTCGCGGATCATCGCGGCGAGCTCGAAGCCGTCGAGCTCGGGCATGCAGACGTCGACCAGGATCACCGCGATCTCGGTCTTGAGCAGCACCTCCAGGGCCTCGCGACCGGACGAGGCGATCACGAGATTCTGGCCGAGATCCTTCAGGATCACCTCATAGGCGAGCAGCTTGGCCGGCTGGTCGTCGACGAGGAGGATGTTGACCTTTTCGTGGTCCATACGGGCATCCAACTCAGCGGTGCAGCCACATGCGGATTGCAAGCAGCAATTGATCGGTGTTGACGGGTTTGGCGAGATAGTCGGACGCGCCGGCCTCGAGACATTTCTCGCGGTCGCCCTTCATGGCCTTGGCCGTCAACGCGATGATCGGAAGACGGGCGAAGGTCGGGTTTTCACGAATGACGCCGATCGTCTGATACCCATCCATCTGCGGCATCATGATGTCCATCAGCACGATGGCGATCTCCGGGTTGGATTCGACCAGGGTCACCGCCTCGTTCCCGGTCGTGGCCGTCAGCACCTTCATGCCGCGCCGCTCCAGCACGCTCGACAGTGCGAAGATGTTGCGGGCGTCGTCGTCGACGAGCAGGGCGGTCTTGCCGATCAGGTCTTCGTCGGAACTGTTCAGCTTCTCGAGCATGCGCTGCTTCTCGACCGGCAATTCCGTGATCACGCGATGCAGGAACAGCGCGGTCTCGTCGAGCAGTCGCTCCGGCGATTCCACGCCCTTGACCACGATGCTCCGCGCCATGGTGTGGAGTTCCGCATCTTCCTCGGCCGACAGCTCGCGGCCGGTGAAGACGACGACCGGAACATTCGATAGCGCGTCATCGTTCCGGATCTGGTCCAGCACCTCGAAGCCGGTCATGTCGGGTAGGCGCAGGTCGAGCACGACGCAATCACAGGGCTTCTCACGCAGCATCGAGAGCGCGTCGGCACCGGTTCCGGTCGTCACGATCTCGATGTCGTCGTGGTGCAGGAGCTCACGGATCGAGAGCTGCTCGGCCTCGTTGTCCTCGACGATCAGCAGCCGCTTGCGCCGCGGCCGCGCATATTCCTTGATCTGCGTCAGCGCGGCCGAGACACCCTCGGTCGTCGTCGGCTTGTTGACGAAGGAGAAGGCGCCGCGCGCCAGCGCATGCTGGCGGTCCTCGTCGAGCGTGATGATCTGCACGGGGATGTGGCGGGTCAGCGGATTGTGCTTGAGCTGGCTCAGCACAGTCCAGCCGAGCATATCCGGCAGGAACACGTCGAGCGAGACGGCTCTCGGCTGGTACTGCTTTGCAAGTTCCAGCGCCTCTGCGCCGCGGGCGGCGACCAGCACCTTGAATCCCTTGTCGCGCGCGAGATCGACCAGCACGCGCGCATAGTGCGGGTCGTCCTCGACGATCAGAAGGATGCTGTCGCCGGGTTCGAGGTTGAGCCGGTCGTCGGGAAGCTGCTCGATCACGCGCTGCGGTTCGGCTGTCGCGGGCTGCAGCGCCGGCGGCTGGCTCTGTTGGGGCGTGGCGCGGGGCGCGAGCGTCGGGCCGGAATATTTCAGCGGCAGGTAAAGCGTGAAGCACGAGCCCTTGCCCGGCAAGCTGCGCAGGTGGATCTCGCCGCCGAGTAGGCTTGCGAGCTCGCGGCTGATCGCAAGGCCGAGGCCGGTGCCGCCATATTTGCGGCTGGTGCCGGCATCGGCTTGCTGGAAGGCCTCGAAGATCAGTTTCTGCTTCTCCAGGGGAATGCCGATGCCGGTGTCGGACACTTCGAATGCGATCACCGCCGGCGCCGAGTTCAGCACGGGATGATCCGTGCCCCAGCCGCCGACCGCGGCGGCGACCTTCAGGCGCACCTCGCCTTCGGCGGTGAACTTGAAGGCGTTGGAGAGCAGGTTCTTCAAAACCTGCTGCAGGCGCTTGGAATCGGTGACGAGGCTACGCGCGAGATTCGGATCGACGTCGATCTTGAACGACAAATTGCGGTTCTCCGCCTCGTGACGGAACGGCCGCCCGACCGTCTCGAGCAGGTTCGCGGTCAGGATTTCCTCGGCGTCGACCGTCACCGTGCCGGACTCGATCTTGGAGAGATCGAGAATGTCGCTGATGAGATTGAGCAGGTCGGTGCCGGCGCCGTGGATGGTGCGGGCGAATTCGACCTGCTTGCCGGTAAGATTGCCGTCCGGATTGTCGGTGAGCTGCTGGCCGAGGATCAGGATGGAGTTCAGCGGCGTGCGCAGCTCGTGGCTCATATTGGCCAGGAATTCGGACTTGTACTTCGAGGTCAGCGCGAGCTCGGTCGCCTTTTCCTCCAGTGCGCGACGGGCCTGCTCGATCTCCTGGTTCTTGCGCTCGACTTCGACGTTGCGCTCGGCGAGCTGCTGCGCCTTCTGTTCGAGCTGGTCGTTGGTCTGCTGCAATTCGCGCTGCTGGGTCTGGAGCTCGCCGGCGAGCTGCTGCGACTGCTTGAGCAGGCCTTCGGTCTGCATCGTCGCCTCGATCGAGTTGAGCACGATGCCGATCGAGTCCGTGAGCTGCTCCAGGAAGGTCATCTGCGAGGTCGTGAAGGAGGTGAGCGAGGCGAGCTCGATGACCGCCTTGACCTGTCCTTCGAACAGCACCGGCAGCACCACGAGGTTCTTCGGCGCGACGCGAAGCAGCGCCGAATTGATCGGCACCACGTCGGGCGGGATGTCCGCAATCACGCGCGGGCGCCGGTCGAGCGCGCATTGGCCGATCAGGCCGTCGCCGAATGGCAGCACGCGCGGATACGGATAGACGCCGTCGCCGGCATAGGAGGCAAGCAGCAGGAGCCGCGGACTGTCTTCGTTCTCGACCTGATAGATCACGCCGGTATGCGCGTTCACCAGCGGCGACAATTCGGTCAGCAGCAGGCGACCGACGGTGGTGAGGTCGCGCTGGCCCTGAAGCATGTTGGTGAATTTCGCCAGATTGGTCTTCAGCCAGTCCTGTTCGGTGTTCACATCCGTCGTGAGACGGAGGTTCGTGATCATCGTGTTGATGTTGTCTTTCAGCTCCGCGACCTCGCCACGGGCGTCGACCTGGATCGACCGCGTCAGGTCGCCCTTGGTCACGGCGGTCGCCACTTCCGCGATCGCGCGCACCTGCGAGGTGAGGTTGGCCGCCAGCAAATTGACGTTGCCGGTGAGATCCTTCCAGGTGCCCGCGGCGCCGGGCACGTCGGCCTGACCGCCGAGCCGGCCCTCGACGCCGACCTCGCGCGCCACCGACGTCACCTGGTCGGCGAAGGTCGCGAGCGTCTCGGTCATGTTGTTGATGGTGTCGGCGAGCGCCGCGACCTCGCCCTTCGATTTCACGGTGAGGTTCTGCTTGAGGTCGCCGTTGGCGACGGCGGTCACCACCTTGACGATGCCGCGGACCTGCTCGGTCAGGTTCGCCGCCATGAAGTTGACGGTGTCGGTGAGATCTTTCCAGGTGCCGGCGACGCCGGGCACCTGGGCCTGGCCGCCGAGTTCGCCTTCGGTGCCGACCTCGCGGGCAACGCGCGTGACTTCGCCAGCGAACGCATTGAGCTGGTCCACCATGGTGTTGATGGTGTTCTTGAGCTCGAGGATTTCGCCCTTCACGTCGACGGTGATCTTGCGCGACAGGTCGCCGCGCGCGACGGCGGTGGTGACTTCGGCGATGTTGCGGACCTGGGTGGTGAGGTTCGCGGCCAGCAAATTGACGTTGTCGGTGAGGTCCTTCCAGGTGCCGCCGACGCCGGGCACGACGGCCTGGCCGCCGAGCCGGCCCTCGGTGCCGACCTCGCGTGCGACGCGCGTCACTTCCGCGGCGAAGGAGCGGAGCTGCTCGACCATGGTGTTCAAGGTGTCCTTGAGCAGCAGAATTTCGCCGCGCACGTCCACCGTGATCTTCTTCGACAGGTCGCCGCCGGCGATCGCTGTCGCGACCTCGGCGATGTTGCGGACCTGCGCCGTCAGGTTCGAGGCCATGAAGTTGACGTTGTCGGTGAGATCCTTCCAGGTGCCGGCAACGCCGGGCACCTCGGCCTGGCCGCCGAGCTTGCCTTCGGTGCCGACCTCGCGCGCGACGCGCGTGACCTCACCGGCGAAGCCGTTGAGCTGGTCCACCATGGTGTTGATGGTATTCTTCAGCTCCAAAATCTCGCCACGGACGTCGACAGTGATCTTGCGCGAGAGGTCGCCGCGCGCCACGGCCGTGGTCACTTCGGCGATGTTGCGGACCTGGGCGGTGAGGTTGCCCGCCATCGAGTTGACGCTGTCGGTGAGGTCCTTCCAGGTGCCGGCGACGCCGGGCACGTTGGCCTGGCCGCCGAGCCGACCTTCGGTGCCGACCTCGCGCGCCACGCGCGTCACCTCGCCCGCGAAGCGGTTGAGCTGGTCGACCATCGTGTTCAGCGTGTCCTTGAGCTGAAGGATCTCGCCGCGCACGTCCACGGTAATCTTGCGCGACAAGTCGCCGCCGGCGATCGCGGTCGCGACTTCGGCGATGTTGCGGACCTGCGCGGTGAGGTTGCCCGCCATCGAGTTGACGCTGTCGGTGAGGTCCTTCCAGGTGCCGGCGACGCCGGGGACTTCGGCCTGGCCGCCGAGCTTGCCTTCGGTACCGACTTCGCGCGCGACGCGCGTGACTTCGCCGGCGAAGGCGTTGAGCTGGTCCACCATGGTGTTGAGCGTTTCCTTCAGCTGAAGGATTTCGCCTGACACGTTGACTGTGATCTTCTTCGACAAATCCCCCTTGGCCACCGCGGTTGCGACTTCGGCGATGTTGCGGACCTGGCCGGTCAGGTTCGAGGCCATCGAGTTGACGCTGTCGGTGAGATCCTTCCAGGTGCCGGCGACGCCGCGCACCTGGGCCTGGCCGCCGAGCTTGCCTTCGGTGCCGACCTCGCGCGCGACGCGCGTGACTTCGCCGGCAAAGGCGTTGAGCTGGTCCACCATGGTGTTGATGGTGTCTTTCAGCTCCAGGATTTCGCCGCGGACATCGACGGTGATCTTTTTCGACAAATCGCCGCCGGCGACCGCGGTCGTCACCTCGGCGATGTTACGGACCTGCGCGGTGAGGTTCGAGGCCATCGAGTTGACGCTCTCGGTCAAGTCCTTCCAGGTGCCGGCGACGCCGAGCACGTTGGCCTGACCGCCGAGCCGGCCCTCGGTGCCGACCTCGCGCGCGACGCGCGTGACTTCGCCGGCGAAGGCGTTGAGCTGGTCGACCATCGTGTTGAGCGTTTCCTTCAATTGAAGGATTTCGCCGGAGACGTTCACCGTGATCTTCTTGGAGAGGTCGCCGCTCGCGATGGCGGTGGCAACGTCGGCGATGTTGCGGACCTGCGCGGTGAGGTTCGACGCCATGAAGTTGACGTTGTCGGTGAGGTCCTTCCAGGTACCGGCGACGCCCGGCACCTGGGCCTGGCCGCCGAGCTTGCCTTCGGTGCCGACCTCGCGCGCGACGCGCGTCACTTCCGAGGCGAACGAGTTGAGCTGGTCCACCATGGTGTTGATGGTGTCCTTCAGCTCCAGGATCTCGCCACGCACGTCCACCGTGATCTTGCGCGACAGGTCGCCGCGCGCCACGGCGGTGGTGACGTTGGCGATGTTGCGCACCTGTGCGGTGAGGTTGCCGCACATCGCGTTGACGCTATCAGTGAGATCCTTCCAGGTGCCGGCGACGCCGGGCACGATGGCCTGGCCGCCAAGTTTGCCGTCGGTGCCGACTTCGCGCGCGACGCGCGTCACTTCCGAGGCAAAGGAACGGAGCTGGTCCACCATCGTGTTGATGGCTTCCTTGAGCTGAAGGATCTCGCCGCGGACGTCGACCGTGATCTTCTTCGAGAGGTCGCCGTTCGCAACCGCGATCGTCACCTCGGCGATGTTGCGAACCTGGTTGGTCAGGTTGTTCGCCATCGAGTTGACGCTCTCGGTCAGATCCTTCCAGACGCCGGTCACCTCAGGCACCTGGGCCTGGCCGCCGAGCTTGCCCTCGGTGCCGACCTCGCGCGCCACGCGCGTCACTTCGGACGTGAACACGCCGAGCTGCTTGATCATGGTGTTGACGATGGTCGCCGACTGCAGGAATTCGCCGCGCAGCGGACGTCCATCGACGTCGAGCTTGACGGTCTGGAGCAGGTCGCCCTGAGCCACGGCCGCGACCGCGCGCGTCACCTCGCGCGTCGGCCACAGCAAATCGTCGATCAGCGTGTTGACGGAGCCTTCCATGTCGGCCCAGGAGCCGGAGGCCAGGCCGAACTTCACGCGCTGGCGCGTCTTGCCCTCGCGGCCCACGACCTGGCCGACCAGCTCGAGCTGCTGCGCCATGCGCTGATTGGCGGCGATGATGTCGTTGAAAGTATCGGCGAGCTTGCCGTCGATGCCGAGATAGTCGCCGCTCATGCGCACGGAGAAATCGCCGTTGCGCATGGCCTGCAGGGCGAGCAGCAATTCTGCCCGGGAATCGGGCTCCGACATGCCGTTGGTTTTTGGCTTTGGAACGCGACGACCGGAACGTGATGCAGATCCGGGATCGAGGTCGCTCATAATTTGTCCCCCGCAGGCGTCGGCCGATTCCCAGGCGAGACGCGGTTTATCAAAATAGAGCGTCAGCCAAATTCGAAATCAAGCGCCAACGTCACGGCGCCGGAAGTGGAACCTGCTTTGCTCAGCCCGATTAACATAAGTGCGATCCCCCGGAATGGTTCCATCCGGTTCCAGTCTTTGCGGGCCGGCAGATCGGTTTGTTTTCAGCGACTTGGTCATCTGCCTTCCGGAACGGAGCGCCCGGCGTGCCGTTAGCCCGCAGATGCAGGGAGAGCGCACATGAAAGCAGGATTTGCCGTCATCGGGACCGTGATGTTGTTGGCCGGATCGGCATTGGCGCAGAGCGGGGCCCCCAGCGGCCGCGGGGCCGTCACCGGCGATCCCGCGGCCAGCTCTGCCACCCCACGCGCGGACACACCAACCACGGGTACGTCCACCCGGTCTAATCCCAGCGGTAGCGGCACGTCGAGTTCGGGCGGCAAGGATGACAATGGGGATGCCGGCCGCGACAAGATGCTGGAGGGCAACCGCAGCGGGCGGTCGGAGAGCCGGCAAAAGTAAGGGGTTGCTTGGCAGCCCTATTTGTCCGCCATGGTGCGTTCGGCGTCCTTGACCTGTGAACGCAACATCGGGAGCTGCTCACGCGCGAACGCTGCAAGCGCGGCATTGTCGGGCGCCTTGAGATAGCGTTCGAGCAGGTCGATCACAGATTCATATTCGGGAATCTGCGCGGCATAGAAGCTTCTGACGAAAGTCGGCCCGTCCGAGGTTTCGGGCTCGACCAGGCTCGCGCTCGCCGGGGTCGTCTTGGTGATGCGCGGTTCGGCGCCGATCGCCTCCTGAATCAACTTCAGAGCCTTGTCGCGCCGGGCCGCTTCTTCGGCGCGCAGGGCGGCGAGGTTCTTGACCTCGGCATTGCCCTTGAGGTCGGTGCTCTCCAGCAGACCCTGCTGGAAGCGGCTGAAAGTGTAGAGATCGCTGATGGTCTCGGTTGCGGTCGGCGTGCGGCCGGCCGGCCTTCGCTCCCCGGTGCTGTCGGCAAGCGCGGCCGTGCTGATGAACGCCAAAACCATCGCGAGGAGAATCCGCATGGATATCCAATGGCGGACGGCAGTCGAAAGTTCCGCAGATGTTACCATCCGGTAAGGGCGGTTGCGACGCGACGGTTCCGTCCCCAATTCATCTTCATGAAACAGTCCGAGATCTTCAGGGATAACGCCGACAACTGCCTCCAGCTCGCTGAGCGCGCCGAAGGACAGCCGTCACACAATCGTTTTCTGCGCATGGCGAATGCGTGGACGGCACTCGCCGACGAGCAGGATTGGCTCGACGGCGAGGTGCCGCCAGTTCCAGCCCGCGTCCTTCAAAAGCAGGATGCGTAACGCTCTCGTTTCGTGGATCTGCGTGTGAGACTGCTCACGGACGGCAAGCAGGATCATTCGCAACAGTCGATCGCGTTGATTTCCTATTCCAGGAGGTTTTTGCAATGGCTCCACGTCTGGCTCTTCTTTCGCTCATCCTCGCCTTTGGCGTGTCGGTCGCGTTCGCCACCGTGACGACGGTGCGGCAGGTGCACCATGAAAATGCATCGGCCCCGGTGCACTCAGCGCACAGTTAGCAGTCTGATCTCGCGGATCGGAACCTTCGACGCTCCGGCGCGTAAGCGCTTCGAGACAGCAAAGAGGCGAGAGCTATCATGGCCCATTCCGACCAAGGCATCATCAGAGATCAACGCGGTGAACAGCAGCCGCGGGACAAGCAGCGTGCGCAGACCGTGCACAAGTCGGAGCCAACGGGCTCGCCCTCTCGTGAGGCCACGCGCGATCCCAAGCTGAATGACAACAGCAAGACGCCCGGCTCCGGCATGGCGCCGGATGATTCCGGCGACGCGCCGAGCGGCTAATTCATCAGGAACGAATTTGCACGCAAAGAGTCGAGGGATTGCTTCCGGTTGTCATGCCCCCGGTGATCCGGAAGCAATCTCCAAGGACGGCCCTGGCACCCGTGCCGGGGCCGTTTTCTTGAGCATCAGGCTGGACTAATCCTCGGCCTCGCTCTGCGGATGTGGTTGCGTATGGCCGTCCGGGCCGCGCCCGAAAACCCCGAACCTGCTCGATTTGACATTAGGCCCTGCATCGACAGCGGCGGTGGCCAGTCCGAGCTTGAGGAGCTCGCGGACGGCCGCGGCTCGCGTCGGCATGCGATGTTTGAACCGGAAGTCGTCCACCGCGGCCAGTTCTTCCGGTGACAGCATGACCTGGAGCCGCTCGGCGCGAAGGTCGTTCATGATCAATCATCCAAAATGAGCAAGTTGAGTAGTTTACTCAACGAACTCATTCGGCCGCGGTTCCACAAGATGCGGCTACGGTGCCAAGTGAGTAAAAAACATAGCAAGTTCAATAAGTTATATGATGCAAAGGTTCTTGGGCGGGTATATACTCCCGGCAAATGGGAGAGACGTCATGACGAACGAAGTCAGATTGCCCCGCATACATGTCGAAGAGAGCGACGCACCCAAGCCGGTGCGTCCGAGCCACCAGAAGGTCATCGAGCAGGTCGAGCGCTGGGCCAACAGCCCGGGCCTTCAACCGCCGAGACTGCAGCTGGCAACGCAGGCCAAAGCGGGCTAGCGCTTCGCAAGGGGAGAGCCCTTGGCCGATAGTGAATGCGCTGATCGGTGCGGTTTGCGGGAGACGATGCGCAGCTTGCGCCTGAGCCACCAGGCCAAGACCGAAACGAAGGCCCAGACTATCAACGCGGCAGCGAAAGCGCCCGGAACGCTTGCAGCCACGGTGAAATGAAAGACGGCGGCGAATGCCAGGAGACCGATGCTTCCCCAGGCGGCACCAGCTGCGTCGAGCCCGGCGGCCTCTTGCCCGCGGCGCGTGCCGCTGAGGCCGGCCTTCTCCTTGGTGCGGCGTTCATGGCTTTCGACGAGCGTGGCGCTCGCGCAGAAGATGGCGGGAAGCGCAAGAAAAAGTCCGCCGACGGACACACCGAAGCGCGCTCCCAGAACCCCCGTGAGCACGGTCGCCAGGCCACCGAGCAGGAAACGAATGCCGTATTCGTACCAGCGTGTCTGCTTGAGCGCGGAGAGCGACAGCTTGACCGGCATCAGGCCGCACCTCCGAAGCCGGCGAGCAGTCCGAAGGCGACCGCAAGCCAGACGATGACAGCGAGGACGGTCGCGGGCAGCGCGGACAGACGATATCTGATCAGCAGATGGCAGACCACGACGCTGTAGCAGCCGAGCGCGACCGCGCCATAGATCATCGTCCAGCTTTCGGCCGCGGCATATTGGGGGCCGTGCTGGACGACGGCGATGCCGAGCGTCGCCAGTGCGACCGACGGTGCTGCGCCGAGCAACCCCGCAAAGCTTTTGGGTTTGAGCATGTCGCCCAAGATCGCAAAAGCGGAGACGATGATGCCACCGGCGATGAAGCGCAGGACATATTCGGTCACGGCCGTTTCCGCCAATTGATCTGCTTGCGAAACGATTGTGTCAGTGTCCATGGCCGCAAGAGTCTCTCTACGACCGCGCCAAGCGCAAAGCCTGTGACCACGTCGCTTGCCCAGTGCGCGAGCACCGCGATCCGTGTCAGCGACAGCGCGATCGCGGCTGTGCGCAGCAATCGGCGCGGCGTCTTGGGCAGCAAGCCCGCCGCCGAGGCAAGGGCGCCCATATGGACCGCGTGACCGGAGGGGAAGGCGTCGCGCGCCCGTCCTGAGACGGGTACTCCATGCCCGTGCCCGCGTATGGTCAGCCGGTCTGGCCTGGTCTGATCGAACACGGATTTCAGGAGATGCGGCAGGACGGCCGTTGCCAGCGACACGGCCAGAATGTGATTTGCCACTGGCCGCTGTTGCGGCTGTCGGATGTGAGTATAGAGCCACCCTATTGCGGCCAGCGCGAGCAGCACGTGCTCGTCGGCGGCCCAGGTCAATGTCTGCGCCGTGTGCTCGACGCCTGAATTGGTGTGATCAGCGATCGTATCCGCGATCGCGGTATCGATCCGGCTGGGTTTGACCTCTACCAATGCCATCTGTCTGCAAGCGTAATGTCCTTTGTGACAGTTTTGTAAAGCCCGGAGACAAAGAAGGTTCCTGGGCTCTGCCGCGTGACATCAGCCTGCAGCGCCGGGCTATGGCTGTCCCGATCCGCCAGCGGACCCATACACCTGGCCGGTCGCATAGCTCGCGTCGGCCGCGGCAAGCTGCACGTAAATCGAGGCCAGTTCGGCGGGCTGGCCGGGACGGCCGAGCGGCGTCATGCCGCCGAATTTTTCGAGCTTCTCCATTGTAGCGCCGCCGGAGACCTGGAGTGGCGTCCAGATCGGTCCCGGGGCGACGCCATTGACGCGAATGCCCTTGGAGGCGAGCTGCTTCGCCAGCGACTTTACGTAATTCATCGTCGCCGCTTTGGTCTGCGCATAATCGTAGAGATCGGGAGAGGGATCGTAAGCCTGCTCCGATGTCGTGCCGATGATGCACGAGCCGGGCTTCAAATGCGGAAGCGCCGCCCTGATGATCCAGAACGGCGCGTAGATGTTGGTCTTCATGGTCGCGTCGAAGTCTTCCGAGGAGACGTCGAGAATGGACGCACGTGTCTGCTGCCGCGCCGCGTTGCAGACGACGATGTCGAGTCCGCCGAGACCGTGGACGGCCTGCTCCACCAGCTGCTTGCAGAAAGCCTCATCCTTGAGGTCGCCGGGAATCGCGAGCCCGGTGCGCCCTTCCTTCTTGATCAGCGCGATGACGTCCTGCGCATCCGGCTCTTCGGCCGGGAGATAGTTGATGGCGACGTCGGCGCCTTCGCGTGCATAGGCTATCGCAGCGGCGCGGCCCATACCGGAATCGCCGCCGGTGATCAGCGCCTTGCGGCCCGCGAGCCGCCCAGAGCCCTTGTAGCTGCTCTCGCCGTGATCCGGTGGCGGCTCCATCTTGCCGGCAAGGCCAGGCCAGGGCTGCGACTGTTTTTTGAACGGCGGCTTTGGAAAACGACTGACGGGATCGACGAGTTTCTGCTCGGCCATGGATGTGTCTCCTTTCGCTGTCGAAGAGGCCAGCGAAGCAGCAGCGAGCGTTGCGCTCGCCGCTTGGACGACGTGCCGGCGGGAAAGTGAAGTCTTGTCAGGATTAGTCATGAGAGGCTCCGCGCTTTTGCGAACGCCAATGCGCGGCGCGAGGCATCGTTGCTAGACGGAAGGACGCCGGAAGATCCGGCGTCCTCAAACAAAGTTTACTTGAACCAAGTTTACTTGGTCTGGCCGACGCTCGGCGCCTTGCCGAGCTCCTTGGCCATGTCGAGATGGTGCTTGAGCGCCGGCAGCGTCTTGCCGGCCCAATCCTTCAGGTCGGAATTGTCGCCGCCCTTGGCGTAACGCTCGAACAGCGAGACCGCGTCCTCATGGGCACTGACCTGGTACGAATTGTAATCCGAGCTGAAGTCCTTCCCATTCGCACTCTTGAGCTTGTCGAGCTTGCTCTGGTGCGAACTGTCGAGCGCTGTCGGCAGGGTCGCCTTCACCTTGCCGCCGCTGACGAGGCCCTTGAGTTCGCTGCTGGTCTTGGTGTGGTCGGTCACCATCTGCTGCGCAAAGGTCTTCTCCTGCGCGTTGCCTTTCTGCTGGGCGAGCTTGCTCGACTCGATTTCGAACATGTCGCTGATGGCGGCTTCCTTGACGAAGTCGGCGGTGGCAGGCGCGACGCCGAGCGCCGAGTTGACGCCGGTTTTCTCGCCGAGCGACTGGGCGAGCGCGGGACCTGCGAGAAGCACGCAGGCAGCTGCGATAATCATTCGTTTCATGGTCCGATCCCTTCGAATGGGCGCGCGGCCTCTCGCCGCGCGCGACGTTGCGGCCACCAACACGCTGCAGGGGCCGGAGTTCCTAATGGCTAATCCGTCGGTCTCCGCCCGCTCCGTGGGTTGATCGGATCGGTCGGCTTGCGGCGAAGCCGTTCGGGCAGAAACGGCTCGGTCGGCGTCGCGGTGGCCTCGGCGCGCACGTCTGCATGGCGTTGTGCCCGCTCGTGCGGCGTCCGGTTGTCGTTGATCTGCCGCTTCACGTCGAGGCCATCGACGGGATCGTTGACGCCGTGCTGGATATCGCGGAAATCGCTCATGCTTCACCTCATTCACTTCCAGGCAGAATCTTTTCCAACACCTGCCGCGCCGCCCCCTTGATCACTCCGCTCTCGTTGGGATCGCCCTTCATCAGCGCAAGCGCGAAGTTCTTGGCCTGCTGCAGGGTGATGTGCGGCGGCAAAGGCGGCACTTCGGGGTCGGTCTTCACCTCCAGCACCACCGGCATCCGGCTCGCCAGCGCCTGCTCCCACGCCGAGCCCAGCATCTGCGGGCTGTCGACATAGATGCCGGAGAGGCCGATCAGCTCGGCAAACCGCGAATAGGACACGTTTGGGATGCGCTGCGATGCCTCGAACTTCGGATCGCCGTTGATGATACGCTGCTCCCAGGTCACCTGGTTGAGATCTTCGTTGTTGAAGACGCAGACGATGAAGCGCGGATCCTTCCAGTCGCGCCAATACTTCGCTGCGGTGATCAGTTCGGCCATGTTGTTCATCTGCATCGCGCCGTCGCCGACGAGGGCAATCACCGAGCGGTCGGAATGGGCGTATTTCGCGGCGAGCGCATAGGGCACTGCGGCACCCATTGAGGCGAGGCCGCCTGAGAGCGAGGCCGTCATGCCGCGGCGCATCTTCAGGTCGCGCGCGAACCAGTTGGCGCAGGAGCCGGAATCGCTGGTGACGATGGCGCCGTCGGGCAGGCGCGGAGACAGCTCCCAGGCGACGAGCTGCGGATTGACCGGTGCCGCAGGCTGATGTGCACGATCATCCAGCGTCTTCCACCATTTTGCGATGTCCTCCTGGATCCCCTGGCGCCACGTGCCGTCGCTCTTCGGTTTCAGTCGCGGCAGCAAGGCGCGCAGCGTCTCGGCGGCATCGCCGACGAGGCCGACCTCCATGGGAAAACGGATCGACATCATGCTGGCGTCGATGTCGATCTGCACGCCGCGCGCCGCGCCTTCCTTCGGCAGGAACTCGGAATACGGAAACCCGGAGCCGACCATCAGCAGCGTGTCGCATTCCATCATCATGTTATAGCTGGGTTCGGTGCCGAGCAGGCCGATCGAGCCGGTGACCCACGGCAGATCGTCGGGGAGAGCTGCCTTGCCGAGCAGCGCCTTGGCGCAGCCGGCGGACAAGCGGTCGGCGACCGCGATCACCTCCTCGGTGGCGTGGAGCGCGCCGGCGCCGATGAGCATCGCGACCTTCTTGCCGGAATTGAGCACCTCGGCGGCGCGGTCAAGGTCAACGTCACGAGGCTTGATGCTTGGCGCGCTATAGCCGATGCCGGAGTGCAGGGTGCCGTGAGCGCGCGGCGGATCCTCGTAGGTCTCCTCCTGGATATCGTTGGGCAGGATGATCACCGTGGGCGTCCGCCGGGCCAGCGCGATCCGGATCGACCGATCGATCAGATGCCGGATTTGCGCTGGCGAGGAGGCCTGCATGACATACGCGCCAGCCACATCCTTGAACATCGAGACGAGGTCGAGTTCCTGCTGATAATGTCCGCCCAGCGCATTGCGTGCCTGCTGGCCGACGATCGCGAGCACGGGCTGGTGATCGAGCAGGGCATCGTAGAGCCCGGTGATCAGGTGCGAGGCGCCGGGACCCGAAGTTGCGATACACACCCCGAGCTGGCCGGAGAACTTTGCATAGGCGGTGGCCATGAAGGCGGCCATCTCCTCATGCCGCGTCTGGACGAAACCGATCTTGCCCTCAGCGCGCTGAAGGGCGCCGAATACGCCGTTGATGCCGTCGCCGGGATAGCCAAAGAGGTGGCGCACGCCCCATTGATGCAGACGTTGAACGATGAAGTCGGAGACGGTCTGGGACATCGAGGCGGCCCTTCGTTTTCCGGCATTTGGTTTCCGGGATTTGAGTTGAGAGAACCGCCCGTTTCCGGCGATGTTCCTCAAGTCTGAAGGAACATGCCGGAACGATCGCGCACCTCTTCGGGTTGTCTCACACTGGCTGAGTGGAGAATTGAGATGTTGAATCAGGGTGAACTGGACCGAGACGAAATGGGTCGGTTGATCGGTAGCGATAAGGTCGAGGGAACATCGGTCTACGGCGCCGACCGCAACAAAATCGGCTCGATCGAACGCGTGATGATCGACAAGATCAGCGGCAGGGTGTCCTACGCCGTGCTCGGCTTCGGCGGATTTCTGGGCCTCGGCAACGACCATTACCCGCTGCCGTGGCAGTCGCTGAAATACGACACGGAGCTCGGCGGCTATATCACCGGCATCACCACCAAGGAGCTGGAAGGCGCGCCGAAATACGGTGAACGGAGCGAGTGGAACTGGGGTGACGACGCCGCAGTCCGCGGCATCGATTCCTATTACGGCGTCCCCGCTGCTTAGACATTTCCGCTGAAAGGAAGCTCGACGCGAGCGCGGCACCCGGTGCGCCGCGCTCGCTTTTTAGGCAGGGCGTTCACGAACGCGATGGTGCTCGCAACGAGCGGAACCATGATCAGGAGTTGCAGTTGGGCTCGCGTCGCGTGAGCCGGCTTTGGCGGCCCTGCCGCCAGTTTGATCCCTGAGAAAGGTGTTCACCGTGGATGCTCAAACCCGGGAGCGTAATCCATCCGCGGAGCAGCCGCAGAGGGCGAAGGAAGCTCCGAAGACCTCTCCTGATCAGGTCCGCGAAGCCAAGGACTCGAAGCCGGCGAAGCCGCCGTCGCTGCGAGACCGGATTCGCGAGCATTGGTTGGTGGCAACCGTTGGCACCATTGTCTTGCTCGCGGCCCTGATCGGCGGATTGCTCTACTGGCTTCAGGTACGCCACTATGAATCCACCGACGATGCCTTTGTCGCGGCGCGCAGCTTTTCCGTGGCCTCCAAGGTCGGCGGCTACGTGACCGAGATCCCGGTCACGGACAACCAGCATGTCAAAGCCGGGGACCTTCTCGCCAAGATCGACGAGCGCGACTATCGCATCGCCATCGATCAGGCCAATGCTCAGGTCGCGGTCGCCAGGGCGAACATCGCCAATGTCGAGGCGCAGATCGTTTCGCAGCAGGAGCAGATCAAGCAGGCGGAGGCGCAGCTCGATCAGGCCCAGGCCCAGCTCAAGTTCTCGCAGGAAGAATTCGCGCGCGCCCAGGATCTCGCCGAGAAGGGCGCCGGCACCGTGCAGCGCCAGCAGCAGACCCGCTCCGATCTTCAGGCGCAGCAGGCCAATACTGAACGCGCGAAGACCGCGGTGACGGCCGCGCAAGTCGGCATCAAGACGCTGCAGGCCCAGCTCGAAGGCGCCCGGGCGCAGCTCGAGCAGTCGCAGGCGCAGCTCGATCAGGCCAAGCTGAACCTGCAATATACCAGCGTCGTTGCCGCGCAGTCCGGCCGCGTCGTCAAGCTCAGCGGCGCCAAGGGCACTTTCGTCAACCCGGGCCAGAGCCTGATGATGTTCGTGCCTGACGAGGTCTGGATCGTCGCCAACTACAAGGAGACGCAGCTCAACGACATGCGGCCGGGCCAGCCGGTCGAGATCCGCATCGACGCCTATCCCGGGCGAAAGCTCACCGGCCATGTCGAATCCGTGCAGCCGGGCTCCGGCACTGCGTTCAGCCTGCTGCCGGCGGAGAACGCCACCGGAAATTACGTCAAGGTGGTGCAGCGCGTGCCGGTGAAGATCGTGGTCGACAGCTGGCCGGCGGATTTGCCCGTTGGCCCGGGCATGTCGGTCGTGCCCTGGACCAAGGTGCGATGACGGATACGGCGCAAGGCGGCGCGTCAGCGGGCGGCTGGTCGCCGGAGCGCTCGGCGGCTGGCGGTCATAATCCCTACCTCATCGCATTCGTCGTCTCGATCGCGACCTTCATGGAGGTGCTCGACACCACCATTGCCAATGTCGCCTTGCGCCACATCGCCGGTGGGCTTGCCGTCGGCATCGACGAGAGCACCTACGTCATCACCAGCTATCTCGTCGCCAACGCCATCGTGCTGTCGATCTCGGGGTGGCTGTCGACCGTGATCGGCCGCAAGCGCTTCTACATGATCTGCGTTGCGATCTTCACGTTCTCATCGCTTTTGTGCGGCTTCGCCTGGAATTTGCAGGCGCTGGTGCTGTTTCGCATCCTTCAGGGCCTTGGCGGCGGCGGCATGGCGACCAGCGAGCAGGCGATCCTTGCCGACTCCTTCCCGCCGCACAAACGCGGCCAGGCCTTCGCGATCTACGGCGTCGCCGTCGTGGTCGCACCCGTGATCGGACCGACGCTCGGCGGCTGGATCACCGACACCTACACCTGGCACTGGGTGTTCCTCATCAACGTTCCCATGGGATTGCTGTCGCTGTTCCTGGTCGGCACGCTGGTCAAGGAGCCGTCGGGTGCGGAGGAGGAGAGGGAGAAGCTGCTGAGCAAGGGCCTGCGGGTCGACTATGTCGGCTTCCTGCTGGTTGCGATCGGGCTTGGCTCGCTCGAATACGTGCTCGACGAGGGCCAGCGCAGCGACTGGTTCGGCTCGAACGTGATCGTGTTCTTCGCGGTCCTTTCGGCCGTGTCACTGCTTGCGCTGATCCCGTGGGAGCTGACGCGCGAGGATCCCATCGTCGATCTCCGCCTGCTGGGCCGCCGCCAGTTCGCCGCCTGCTTCCTGGTCATGCTTGCGACCGGCGCGGTGCTGATCTCGACGACGCAGCTCTTGCCGCAGTTGCTCCAGAGCGATTTGAACTACACCGCCATGCTGGCGGGTCTTGCGCTTTCACCTGGCGGAATCGCGACCCTGGTGCTGATGCCGGTGGTGGGCCGTCTCGTCAGCAGCGTGCAGCCGAAATACCTCATCATGCTTGGCGCTGCCATCGTCGCGTTCTCGATGTGGCATCTCACGGGCCTCACCGGCGATATCACCTACGGCTATGCCGCGATGTCGCGCATCTTCCTCGCGCTCGGTCTGCCTTTCCTGTTCCTGCCGGTCACGACCGCGTCCTATGACGGCGTGCCGCCGGACAAGACCAACCAGGCCTCGGCGCTGATCAACGTCGCCCGCAATATCGGCGGCTCCATGGGCGTTGCGCTGGCGCAGACAATCCTGGCGCAGCGCCAGCAATTCCACCAGAGCCGCCTGATCGAGCACGCCGCGCCATCGGATCTCGGCTACCAGCAGACCGTCGAGACGATGACCCGCTTCTTCCAGGCTCAGGGCTCGAACGCAAGCGATGCGGCCGCGCAGGCGGTCGCCTGGGTCGGCCGCACCTTGCAGCAGCAGGTGGATTTGCTTGCCTATATCGACGTGTTCTGGACGCTCGCGATCATCGCGGTGCTGATGATCCCGACCGCCGCGGTGCTGCGCCCGATCAAGCTGGGCGCTCCCGCGCGGGGGCATTGAGCCAACGGCCGTTCGGAGAGAGAAAGGGTGACCGCGGCGCAAAAGTCCGGCTAGACTGGTCCGAACGTCAAGCAAAAGCCCGGGAGGCAATTTAAGTGAAGACCGCGATCACCGAACTGTTCGGCATCGAGCACCCCATCATTCAGGGCGGCATGCATTTCGTCGGCTTTGCCGAGTTGGCGGCTGCCGTCTCCAATGCCGGCGGGCTCGGCATCATCACCGGTCTCACGCAGAAGACGCCGGAGCTGCTGGCAAAAGAGATTGCGCGCTGCCGCGATATGACCGACAAGCCGTTCGGCGTGAACCTCACCTTCCTGCCGACCTTCGCCGCGCCGCCTTATCCGGAATACATCGCGGCCATCGTCGAAGGCGGCGTCAAGTCCGTGGAGACCGCGGGCCGCAGCCCGGAAGCCTACATGCCCGCGCTGAAGGCTGCCGGGATCAAGGTCATCCACAAATGCACTTCGGTGCGCCACTCGCTGAAGGCCGAGCGCATCGGATGCGACGCCGTCAGCGTCGACGGTTTCGAATGCGGCGGCCATCCCGGCGAGGACGACATTCCGAACATGATCCTGCTGCCGCGCGCGGCGGAGGAATTGAAGATTCCGTTCGTCGCGTCCGGCGGCATGGCCGATGGCCGCAGCCTCGTCGCTGCGCTGTCGCTGGGGGCGGCCGGCATGAACATGGGCACGCGCTTCATCGCGACCAAGGAGGCCCCGGTGCATCAGAACGTCAAGAACGCGCTGGTCGCCGCGACCGAGCTCGACACCCGCCTCATCATGCGGAGCCTGCGCAACACCGAGCGCGTGCTGAAGAACGCCAATGTCGACCGCCTGCTCGAGATCGAACGCGAGAAGGGCGACAGGCTGAAGATCGACGATATCCACGACCAGGTCGCGGGCGTCTATCCCAGGATCATGCTGGACGGGCAGATGGATGCGGGCGCGTGGAGCTGCGGCATGGTCGCAGGCCTCATCCACGACATCCCCAGCTGCAAGGAACTCGTCGATCGCATCATGGCGGAGGCGGAAACCATCATTCGCAACCGTCTGATGGGGTTTCTTGAAGGGACGGGTGCACCGCGAAAGGTCGCCTGACACCGCCAAACTTCTTATCCACGGCGCCAGTTGGCCGCTGGAATTGCGCGCGACGCCTCCTAAATAGAGGTAAATTACCTCTTAACAATCAATTTCAGGAGGCGTCCGTGTTTCTGAAGAGCGCTCCTTTTGCAATTGCCGTTGCCCTCGTGCTCGCATGGGGCGGCGTCGCGCGCGCTGACGACTACAAGCCCGACGAATATTTCGGCCTCGATCTTTCGAAGGCGGTGTTGTCGCCGAAGCGGCTCGGGCCCGAAACCCAATTCGCGCCGGTCGCGCTGGAGGCGCGCGGCGGCAACGAGGCGCAGGCGCGCGCCGAGCCGGTCGATGTGCCGAAGAAGGTCGCCGCCGAACGCGTGCGCGTGTCGGAGCCGAAGGTCGCGCGCGCGAAGCCCGCGCAGCCGCGCGGCGCGGCGCGCACCAAGCTCGCGCATCGCCGCGGCAATCCGCTCGACGCGCAGGCGATGGACACCCGCATCCAGACCTGGCCGTGCCGCAGCGGCGGCATCTGCAACTGGAAGCATTAGGTTCAGCTCCGAGCCGTCATCCGCACGTCGTAAAACCGTAGGCCCGCGGTCAAAAAACCGTAAGCCGGGGGTCAAACGACGCAGGCACCTTCCGTCGCTAGTCGACGAAGGTTTCCTGAATGGTAGCGCTCCGCGCCTCGCGCGCCTGGACCCGGCGGCAATTCCTGGCCCGTTCCACCTCCAGCCTCGCCGTTGCTGCGCTCGCAACGCCACATCTCAGCCGCGCCGCGGATCGTCCGCAGATCGCAGGCGGCATCCAGTCCGGCGACGTCTCGGATGGCTCCGCCGTGATCTGGGCGCGCGCCGACCGGCCGGCGCGGATGCAGGTGGACTATTCGACCGTGGAAAGCTTCAAGACCGTCATCGCGTCGGCTTCGCGCGATGCGTCGCCCGATGCCGACTTCACCTCGAAACGGCTGCTGGACGATCTGCCGCCCGGGCAGGACATCTTCTATCGTGTGCGCTTCGACGACATCGCGACCGGCATCGCCGGCGAGAGCCGCATCGGCCGCTTCCGCACTGCGCCGGCTGCCGGCCGGTCGCTCTCGTTTCTGTGGTCCGGCGATACCGCGGGGCAGGGCTGGGGCATCGACACATCCCGCGGCGGCTACCGCAGCTATCGCACCATGCTCGACAATCGCCCGGACTTCTTCATCCACTCCGGCGATCACATCTACGCCGACTGCACGATCCCCTCCGAACAGAAGCTGCCGAACGGCGAGATCTGGCGCAACATCGTGACCGAGGAGAAATCCGAGGTCGCGCACACGCTGGCGCAGTTCCGCGGCAATTACAAATACAACCATCTCGACGAGCACTTCCGCGCCTTCCACGCCGAGGTGCCGATGTTCGCGCAATGGGACGACCACGAGGTCACCAACGACTGGTCGCCGACCGGCAGCTATGACGCCGCCGGCCATGAGGATGACGGCACCCCGCGCCTGGTCGCGCGCGCCCGCCGCGCCTTCTTCGACTTCATGCCGATCCGCGACATCGGAGCGCGTAAGGGGCGGGTCTATCGCAAGATCGCCTATGGTCCTTTGCTCGACGTGTTCATGATCGACATGCGCAGCTATCGCGACGATAGCTGGAACAAGGGCGGCGATCACCGCGGTTGGATCCTGGGCGCCGAACAGCTCGCCTGGCTGAAGCGTGAGCTCGCGGCCTCGCGCGCGACGTGGAAGGTGATCGCGGCCGACCTGCCGATCGGGCTGGTCAGTCTCGATGCGGTCGCACTGGGGAATGGGCCGCCCGACCGGCGTGAGCACGAGATCGCCGATCTTCTCGAGTCCATCAAGCGCGCCGGAATTCGCAACATCGTCTGGCTCACCGCCGACATGCACTACACCGCCGCGCATTATTACGATCCGAACAGGGCGCAATTCCAGGAGTTCGAACCTTTCTGGGAGTTCGTCTCGGGGCCCTTGCATGCCGGCACCTGGGGCCCGGGCGAGCTCGACAACACCTTTGGTCCGGTCGCGATGTACCAGAACGGGTGCAGCGAAGCGCAGGGCGAGAATTTAGCCCCCTGTTTCGGATTGCAGTTCTTCGGCAAGGTCGACATCGACGGGCGGACCGGCCTGATGACCGTAACGCTGAAGGACGTCGACAACCGGGACCTCTGGTCGGTCGATATCGAGCCGCAGCCGCAGGCGCGTCCAGCCGTGGTGGCGCAGCATTCCTGAGGGACGCTAACCCGATCTTGATTGGCCGCCTTGCGCCTGCCGCGCTATGATGTCTGTTCCCGCCACCTCTTTTCCATCCCCGAAGAGTCTGCTCACGCAGCATCGCTGCTGGCCTCCGGCGGGCTGAACGATGTCAGGAGCCTTTTCATGGATCATCTCAAGACACAGGGCATCAGCATGCCCAAGCTCGGCCTCGGGACCTTCCGCATGCAGGGCGATGCCTGCCGCGCGGCGGTCGAGAGCGCCCTGTCGATCGGCTATCGCCATATCGATACCGCCGAGATGTACGGCAACGAAGAAGCGATCGGCGCGGCGCTTGCCGCGGCCCGGCTGCCGCGGGGCGAGCTGCACGTCACGACGAAAGTCTGGCACGAGAACCTCAGCCCCGACGCCATCCGCCGCGCTTTCGACGCCAGCCTCAAGAAGCTCGGGCTGGATCATGTCGATCTCTATCTCGTGCACTGGCCGTCCAAGACTGCGAACTGGGGCGCGGTGTTCGAGACCCTGATGAAGCTGAAGGAGGAGCGGCGCACGCGGGCGATCGGCGTCGCCAACTTCACCACGACGCTGCTCAAGATCGCAGTCGAGGACATCAAGGCGCCGATCGCCTGCAATCAGATCGAATACCACGCCATGCTCGATCAATCGAAGGTGCTGGCCTATCTCAACGCCAAATCGATCCCGCTGGTCGCCTATTGCCCGTTGGCACAGGGGCGCGTCGCCTCCGATCCGGTGCTGGCCGAGATCGGCGCCAGGCACAATGCAACCGCCGCGCAGGTCGCGCTGAAATGGCTGCTCGACCAAAACGGTGTCGCCGCGATCCCGAAGGCCTCGCGCCGAGAGAGCCAGCAGGCCAATCTCGACGCCCTGAAGATCACGCTCGACGATGCCGACCGCAACAAGATCGCCGCGCTGCCGAAGGACAGGCGCTGCGTCAATCCAGGCTTCGCGCCGGCATGGGACTGACCCCGCCCCACGTTTCGTACACGCAAAGAAATGGCCCCGTGAGGGGCCATTTCCATATTGCGTTGCGCATTAGTCCCAATGATGGCGGTGACCACGCTTGATCACGACGACGCGGTCGCGATGGTGCCAGCCGCGATGCCAGCCGTGATCGCGATGCATGCCGTATTCGGCGCGGGCGCCATACATGCCGTGATGATGACCTCCACGCTTGATCACCACCGTCTCCGCGCTGGCGAGCGTCGGCAATGCAACAGCGAGAGCGCCGACAGCGGCAAGCACATAACCAAGCTTCTTCATGATGTCCTCCTCCAATGGAATGCAAATCTAAACGGCGCATTCGCGGGAACGTTCCGGAGGAATCGCAGGAGAATTCTGAACGCCTGTTCAGGTGGGTTAATCGCAGCGCTGTTGTGCAGGTGTTGGCGCGCCGGTGGCGACGTATTTGCCGTCCCTGATCGTGTACTCGCCGCGCTCGCTGCGATTGTAGATAGCGCGCAAGCCGCCTTGCTTTGAGAGGAGCAGGCCGAACTCGCGCGTCTGCTGCAGCACGGGGAAGTACACCATCACGTTGAGCAGGCCGTCGGCGTTGACCATCGCCGATACGACTTCGTTCTCGTCCTTGGCCTCGCCGAAATTGCGCCGGTACATCACCCTTCCGTCCTTCCGGATCTCGTAAGTCAAGAGCGCGCCCTTGTTGCGGTCGGGCCTTGCCGCGCAGTCGACCGCCCATGAGCCGAGCAGGCCCCATTGCTCGACGGTCGCCGCAAGCGACTCGGCACCGGCCGCAGGCGCGAACGCAACCCACAGCACTGCTGCCGCAATCCAGCGGCTCAAACAACGCCTCATGTCCTGAAAAGCCCCACCTCCGAATAATTCCGAAGTGTAGCATCCCGCGCGCGATCGTCCACGCTGACCGCCATTCGCGCGCGAATTTGATCCGCGTCAATGAGGTAGCCCGTTTCCCCGGTAAGGTGACGTTCCCGAAGGCGAAATTGGATAGACCGATGCTGAATCAAGTCAGGGATTTCGCAGGCGAGGTGCTGCCGGGGAGCTGTGCCGTGCCGCCTTATTCCGAGAGCGCGTTTCTGGCCGAGCTGGGCGACCGCTTGAAGTCCTCACGCATGCGCTGCGTCCTGTCGCGGCGGGAGCTGGCCCGCCGCTCCGGGATTTCCGAGCGCTACATCGCCCAGATCGAGGCCGGCAAGGGCAACGTCTCGATCGTGCTGCTGCTGCGGCTGGCCTCCGCGATCCACGGCAGCCAGCCGCAAGTGGCCTGACGCTTGAGGTGAGCGCGATGGGGCAACTCGTACTGGCAGCCAAGGTCACGCATGTCCCATCGCTGATACTCTCGGAAAGGCCCGGCAGTCACTTGCGCTCGGCGCGCGAGGCGGCCGTGGACTCGTTGCGCGAGCTCGGTCGGCGGGCGAAAGCACGCGGCGTCACCACTTTCGTGGTGTTCGACACCCACTGGCTCTCCAATTTCGGCTACCACATCAACGCCAACGCGCGGCATTGCGCCTCGTTCACCAGTCACGAGGCGCCGCACATGATTCAGGATCTGAGCTATGATCTGCCGGGCGACACGAGACTCGCCGAAGCAATCGCCGCCGAAGCCGGCGTTGCAGGGCTCGATGTCAACGCGCATCAGGTGCCGAGCCTCGGGCTTGAATATGGCACGATCGTGCCGATGCACTACATGAATTCGGACGGCTTCGCGAGGGTGGTTTCGATCGCCTCGCCGCTGTTCACGTCGTTCGAGGAAAGCCGGACCCTCGGCGAGGCGACGCGCCGTGCCATCGAAAACTCCGGCGAACGGGTTGCGATCCTGGCCAGCGGCTCGCTCTCACATCGGCTCTGGCCCAACAAGAAGTTAGGGCCGGAGGCGTGGACGAGCGTTGCCAGCGAGTTCAACCGCCAGGTCGACCTGCGCGTGCTCGAACTCTGGCAGAGCCGTCGCTACCGCGAATTCCTGGACATGCTTCCGGATTACGCGACCAAGTGCAACGGCGAGGGCGGTATGGCCGACACCATCATGCTGTTCGCCGCCCTTGGCTGGTACGAGTACGATGGCAGGGCCGAGCAGCTCTGCGAATACTTTCCGTCATCCGGCAGCGGCCAGGTCAACGTGGAGTTTCACGTCCCCACGTAAGGCGTCGCCCTCACACCCGCCCCTTCTCCACATTGGCGCTGCGGGCCGGCACGCCGAACTCCTTGCGGCAGATCTCGGCCAGTACGGCGACGCCCTCGCGGATCTGCTGATGGGAGGGGCTCGCAAAGCACAGCCGCAGCCGCGATCTGGAATGGTTCTTGTCAGTCGACCATTCCGGCCCCGGATTGATCGATACGCCGGCGGCAAGCGCGGCCTGATACAGCTTCAGCGTATCCACCTGATCGGGCAGCTTCACCCACAGGAAGATGCCGCCCTTGGGCTCCTCGAACTCGGCGGCCGTCCCGAACTGCTCGTTGACGGCCTCCATCAGGGTGTCGAGCTTGGTGCGCAGCGCCTTCGTCAGCGCCGGCACGTGGGTCGAGAAATGCGGCTTGCAATAGGCGGCGAGCACCATCTGCTCCAGCGCGCCGGAGCCCGCGTCCGTCTTCAGTGCCAGCATCCGCGACATCACATCCCAGGGCGCAACGATGAAGCCGACGCGCAGCGCGGGCGCGATCGACTTCGAGAATGAGCCGATATGGATCACGCCGCCGTTCGGGCTCATCGCATGGATCGCCGGCGGCCGCTGTCCTGACCAGACCAGATCGGCATAGCAATCGTCCTCGAAGATCGGCACGCCGTATTGTGCCGACAGCCGCACCAGCTCCGTGCGGCGGCTCTCCGGCATGATGCTGCCGGTCGGGTTCTGCACCGTCGGAATAGTGTAGATGTATTTCGGCCGGATGCCGCGGCCCTTGAGGTCGGCCAGCGTCGTGGCCAGCACGTCCATGCGCATGCCGTCCTTGTCGAGGGGAATGCCAACCACGTTGACCCCGAGCCGGGCCAAACGTGTCAGCGAGCCCTGATAGCTATCCTGCTCGAAGATCACGGTATCGCCGCGCGTCAGCAGCGTGGCGTTGACGAGGTCGAGTGCCTGCAGCGAGCCGGAGACGATCAGGAGATCGTCGACCGTGCAGTTGATGCCGGCATCGCGCTTGAGCTTCGTCACCAGGAATTCGCGCAAGGGCAGATAGCCCTGGGGACCATGTGCCAGCCCGTAAGTGGCGAGCGAGCGGCCTTCGCGTTGCAGAGCCAAATTGGCCGCCTCGATCAGATGATCGAGCGGCAGCTGCTCGGAGTCGTTGTTGCCGCCGACAAAACTGTATTTGGCGAGGCCCGTCCAGCGCGCAGAGGGGGCCGGCAGCCCTGCGGGAAACAGGGGCGCAAAATCGAAGCTGGACGTCATGGGAGCGTTCCTCGTTCTATTCTTGTCAGGCTGCCGGCTTTGCGCCGGTCAGTCGTGCTTCTTGCTTATTTCCTGCCGACCGTCCGGGTCGGACGGCCCTGGCTGATGAAAGCGTAATGCGCGTTGGCGACGCCGCCAACCATCAAGGCCTCGACAGCAGGCTCGGCGATCTCGCTTGTTGCGGCCCAATCGACGAGGAAATTGGCTCCCGTTCCGCCGCGTACGTCGTCGGTCGGAATGAAGATCGAGACGGTGGCGAGGGGCTTCAACGCGACGGGCGCCTTCAGATAGCTCTCGACCTGCTTGCCCGCGGTGTCGAAATAGGCGATGCGTTTGACCACCAGTGCTTGCGTCTCGGAGGCGTTGTGCACGCTCAGGGTCACCGAGAAGTCGACGCGCAGCTTGCCCTGGCTCATCGCGACGCTGGAATAGGCGGGCACGTAGAATCCGCCGGAAACGGCGAGTTCTTCTTTTGGCAGTGCGGTGAGGGAATCAGCAAAGCTTTGTTCGATATTGACCTTGGATTGAGCGGCTGCCGGTACGGAGGAGGCGAGGGGGCATAGCAGCATTGCAATGGCGAGCCCCATCCGCATGTGACGAATTGCTCGCTTGCCGCGCCGCACTCGATCACTAGGGTGCGGCAAAACGGACCAATCTGGCATGCACGAGCTCATTCGCGACATCACTCTCTGTATCCTGTTTGCCTGGATGCTGGGCCTGCTTGCCCACTTCTCCAGGCAGCCGCTGATCCTGGCCTATCTTATCGCCGGCTTCTGCATTGGTCCATTTGGCGCCGGCTGGGTCAAGTCGCAGGAATCGATCAGCGTCATCTCCGAGCTCGGCCTGATCTTCATGCTGTTCATGATCGGCCTGGAGATCGACCTGAAGAAGATCGTGCGGGCGGGAAAGGTCATCCTGTTCGCGGCAGGCGGCCAGCTCCTCGGCGGCTGCCTGCTCGGGGTGCTGTTCTTCGCCGGCATCGGCCTGTCGCTCGGGGGCGGGCAGTTCGACGCGGTTTATCTCTGCGTCGCTTGCGCGCTGTCGAGCACCGTCATCATCGTCAAGGTGCTCTACGAGAAGCGCGAGCTCGACACGCTGCCGGGCCGCATCACCCTCGGCGTGCTGGTGCTGCAGGACATCTTCGCCATCCTGTTTCTGGCGGTGCAGCCGAGCCTTGCCAATCTGGAAATCAGCGTCATCCTGCTCTCGATCGGGCGCGTCGCGGTGCTGGTCGCCGCCGCCCTGCTGGTGAGCCGCTACGTGCTACCGCGCCTCTTTCACCAGATCGCCCGCCGCCCCGAGCTGATCCTGCTCGGCGCGCTTGCCTGGTGCTTCCTGGTCGCCGAGACCGCCGAGCGGCTGTCGCTGTCGCGCGAGATGGGCGCCCTGATCGCGGGCGTCTCGCTCTCGACCTTTCCCTACGCGCTCGACGTCACGGCCAAGGTCACCACGCTTCGCGATTTCTTCATCACGCTGTTCTTCGTCGCGCTTGGCATGACCATTCCCGTGCCTGGCCTCTCCGTGATCGGGCTTGCCCTGATGATCGCGGCGTTCACGGTGGTGAGCCGCCTCGTCACCACCTTCGCCCCGCTCTATCTGATGAAGCAGGGGCTGCGCGCCAGCCTGTTGCCGGCCCTGAATCTCGCGCAGATCTCCGAGTTCTCGCTGGTGGTGATCCAGACCGGCGTCGCCGACCACCACATCGCAGCCGAGACGGCGAATGCGGCCTCGTTCGCTTTCGTGGTGCTGGCGGTGCTCTCGACTTTCGTGATGACCCGCAGCGACGAGATCACCCGCTGGGCGATCGGCCCCCTCAAGCGGATCGCCTTGCGCGATCTCGACCACGGCAATGGCCAGGGCGAGGAAGGGCAGGAGGGCCACGGCGAGGCGCGCCGCATCGTCATCCTCGGCTTTTTCCGTGCGGCGAGCGCGCTGCTGGCTGAGATTGAACGGCAGGCACCGGTGCTGCTCGAGCAGATCACCGTGGTCGACTTCAATCCGAATGTGTACCAGACGCTGCTTTCGCGCGGCCTGCACGTGATCTATGGCGATATCAGCAGCGCCGACACGCTGCTCCATGCCGGCGTCGGCAAGTCCGAGATGATCATCCTCAGCGTACCGGATGCGCTTCTGAAGGGGGCCAGCAACGAGAAGCTGGTCCGCCACGTCCGCACCCTCAACCCGACCGCCATGATCGTTGCCACGGCCGATCTGTTGTCGGATGTGGACGAACTCTACGCGGCTGGCGCCAGCTATGTCACCGTGACCAGGCTCAGCGACGCCCATGAGCTGTTCACGGTGATCGAGGCCGCCCAAGCCGGCCTGTTGGCCGACAAGCGTGCCGAGCTCGATCAGCGGCTCGGCGAGCGGCGCGAGGTGCTGCCCTGACCGTGCCCGGCCGGCTTCTCACCGGCCTTTTCCGTGCCCATATCCCTGATCTGCCTGGTGCAAGCCGCCCATCGGGCAGGGCTGCGGTCCGGCATATGCGGTTGCGCCGGGGACACTAGCGCCCCGGCCCAAGTCCGGCTAAGCCTCCGGGCCGTAACCGATAGAGATTGGGAAATGCCGGATAACGTCCAGGAAGTCTTGCAGGCCTTTGCCCGGGGTGAGCTCGTGGTCGTCACCGACGACGATGACCGCGAGGGCGAGGGCGATCTGATTGTCGCCGCTTCGTTCTGCACCGCCGAGAAGATGGCGTTCATCATCCGCCACACCTCCGGCATCGTTTGCGCGCCGATCACCACCGAAGATGCGCGCCGCCTGCGGCTCGATCCGATGGTGGCCCACAACGATTCCGCGCACACCACCGCATTCACGGTCTCGATCGACTACAAGCCCGACGGCGGTACCGGCATCTCGGCCGAGGAGCGCGCCTCGTGCTGCCGCGCGCTGTCCAATCCCAACGCCGGCGCCAACGACTTCGCCCGTCCCGGCCACATCTTTCCGCTGATCGCCAAGGACGGCGGCGTGCTGCTGCGCTCCGGCCATACCGAGGCCGCGGTCGATCTGTGCAAGCTCTCCGGCCTGCCACCGGTCGGCGTCATCAGCGAGTTGATGAATGACGACGGCAGCGTTATGAAGGGCGAGCAGGTCGCCCGCTTCGCCGCCCAGCACAAGCTCAAGCACGTCACCATCGCCGACATGATCGCCTACCGCCAGGTGCGCGAGAAGCTGATCGAGCGGGTCTCGACCTTCGTCACCGAGAGCCCGATCGGGCCGCTGCAGGGCTATGCCTACCGCTCGCCGTTCGATTCCATCGCCCACGTCGCCTTTGTCTACAACGGCGTCGGCGACGGCAAGAACGTGCTGACACGCTTCCACAAGCCGAACATCGTCAAGGACATCTTCACCGGCCACAAGCGCATGGCGGCGGTGCTCGAGCACTTCAAGACATCGGGCCGTGGCGTTCTGGTCTATCTGCGCGACGGTGCGGCCGGTGTCCCCGTGGCGCCGCTGCCCGATGAGAGCGCGACCGAGGCCGACCGCAACCGCCAGTGGCGTGAAGTCGGCGTCGGTGCACAGATCCTGCGCGATCTCGGCGTCACCTCGATCCGGCATCTCACCTCCTCGGTGCACGACTACAAGGGCCTTTCCGGCTTCGGCATCGAGATCGTCGCCAACGAGCTGCTCGAAAGCTAGCGCTGTCATCCCGGGGTGCGCGAAGCGCATCCCGAGGCGCGCCTCGCAGGTCCCCGGGATTCACGCAGACCCGTACATCTGCAACGCAATTGCACTTGTTGCCGCGGCGCTTTACGTTGTCGGGCAAATTTTGACGGAACCAGACGAAAGGACGTTTCATGACCGCGCGCCCTCAGGCCAAGGACAAGCCGGCTTCGGCTTCTTTCCAGTGGGACGATCCGTTCCTGCTCGACGAGCAGCTCACCGAAGACGAGCGCATGGTGCGCGACACCGCGCGCGCCTACGCCCAGGACAAGCTGCTGCCGCGCGTCGCCAAGGCCTATCTCGAAGAGAAGACGGATCGGGAGATCTTCAACGAGATGGGCGAGCTCGGCCTGATCGGGATCACGTTGCCGGAGGAATATGGCTGCGCCAATGCAGGCTATGTCGCCTATGGTCTCGTCGCGCGCGAGATCGAGCGGGTCGATTCCGGCTACCGCTCGATGAACTCGGTGCAGTCCTCGCTGGTGATGTATCCGATCTACGCCTATGGCGACGAGAACCAGCGCAAGAAGTACCTGCCGAAGCTCGCCAGTGGCGAGTGGGTCGGCTGCTTCGGGCTGACCGAGCCTGACGCCGGCTCCGATCCGGCCGGCATGAAAACCCGCGCCGAGAAGGTGTCGGACGGCTATCGCCTGACCGGCAGCAAGATGTGGATATCGAACGCGCCGATCGCCGACGTGTTCGTGGTCTGGGCCAAGTCGGCCGCGCACGACAACCAGATCCGCGGCTTCGTGCTGGAGAAGGGCATGAAGGGCCTGTCGGCACCGAAGATCGGCGGCAAGCTGTCGCTTCGCGCCTCCATCACCGGCGAGGTCGTGATGGACGGCGTCGTGGTTCCGGAAGACGCGCTGCTGCCCAACGTCTCCGGCCTGAAGGGTCCGTTCGGCTGCCTCAACCGCGCCCGCTACGGCATTTCATGGGGTGTGCTCGGCGCCGCCGAGGACTGCATGCACCGGGCCCGCCAGTACACGCTCGACCGCAAGCAGTTCGGCAAGCCGCTCGCTGCGACCCAGCTCGTGCAGAAGAAGCTCGCGGACATGCAGACCGAGATCGCGCTGGGTCTTCAGGGCTCGCTGCGCGTCGGCCGCCTGATGGATGAGGGCAAGTTCGCGCCCGAGATGATCTCGATCATGAAGCGCAACAATTGCGGCAAGGCCCTCGACATCGCCCGCGTCGCGCGCGACATGCACGGCGGCAACGGCATCTCGATCGAGTATCACGTGATGCGCCACGTCCATAACCTCGAGACCGTCAACACCTACGAGGGCACCCACGACGTCCACGCCCTGATCCTGGGCCGCGCGATCACGGGCATTCAGGCGTTTTTCTGAGCAAACCGCCAGAGTGTGGGATGCGACTGAACTCTCCAATTGCGTCATGGCCGGGCTTGTCCCGGCCATCCACGTCTTAGACCACGCGAAGAACGTGGATGCCCGGCACAAGGCCGGGCATGACGAAGTCAGCAAGGTATGAGCAAGCCATGTCCGACAACGACGACGTCCCGTTCAACCGCGACTTTCCGCTGAAGCCCGGCATCGTCGAGGAGGTCCGCCCCGGCGTGCGGCGGGTGCTCTGTAACAATCCGAGCCCGTTCACCTTCACCGGCACGGTGAGCTACATCGTGGGCCGAGGCAACGTCGCGATCGTCGATCCCGGTCCGGACGACGAGGCGCATGCGGCGGCGCTGCTCGATGCCGTCAGCGGCGAGACGGTGAGCCATATCTTCGTCACCCACACCCACCGTGACCATTCGCCGAACACCGCGCGGATCAAGCGGGCGACCGGCGCGCCAGTTTACGCCGAAGGCCCGCATCGCGCCTCGCGCCCGCGTTTCGAAAGCGAGAAGCACAACCCGGAATCCGGCGCTGACCGCGACTTCGCGCCCGATATCAGGATCGCCCATGGCGATGTGGTCGAAGGCGACGGTTGGCGGCTCGAGGCCGTGGCGACACCCGGCCATACCGCCAATCACCTCGCGTTTGCCTGGCCCGGGCGAAAATTCAACTTCGTCGGCGATCACGTGATGGGATGGTCGACCTCGATCGTGGCGCCGCCCGACGGCTCGATGATCGACTACATGGAATCGCTGGATCGTCTCGCCGCGCGCGAGGAGGATGTGTATTTCTCCGGCCACGGCCCCGAAATTCCGGACGGTCCGCGCTTCGTGCGCTTCCTGATCCGTCACCGCAAGGCGCGTGAAGCCTCCATCCTGCACCGCCTTGCCAAGGGCGAGACCGACATCCCGACCATGGTCCGGGCGATCTATATCGGCATCGATCCGAGGCTCACCACTGCGGCGGGCTACTCCGTACTGGCCCATCTGGAAGACCTGGTCGCCCGCGGCGTAGTGGCGACGGACGGCGATCCCGTGATTGGCGGGACCTATCGGATGGCGAGCTAGTCTCTCGTCATTCCGGGGCGCGCGTTAGCGCGAACCCGGAATCCATTTATCCGCGGATGCTGCGGCCCGATGGATTCCGGGCTCGCCGGTTCGCGCGCCCCGGAATGACAGAATCCTATTTCTTCACCGTCTTCGCCGGCGCCTTCGGCGGCGCCACCGGCGTCTTCTTCACCGGCTTGAGTGCGTCGGCATCGGCGGCGGTGTTGAGATCGTCGATGAATTTTTTCACCCGCGCGGCGTTGCTGCCGAGATCGCTCTCGAAATAGCGCGAGGCGGAGCGGATATCGACGCGGGAATCCTCGCCGTCGGGCACGACCCGGATCGCGATGTCCTCGCGGAAACCCATGATCGGCGAGCGCGCCACCGCCTCGATGCGGCCGATGCGGCGCGGCGGCTGCGGCGCGCGCTCGTCAATCACAAGCCATTTCCGCTTGTTGACCAGCTGAAGCGCGATCGCATAGGCGCGGTCGACCGAAATCTCGAGCTCGATCGGCTCGATATCGGGATAGAATTGACGCTGCTGCTCGGCCGAGTAGAGGCCGGCATACACCGCGGTATTGGCGCCATCGCCGGTGCGCAGGCGGGCCAGTGCGTCGAAGCGCGGCGGGTCGATCGGGTCGGTGGTGATGTCGTGAATCGCCGGCAGCTTGCGGTATTGCAGGCCGAGATAAGCAGGATAGGCGAGGATCGCGCCGTCGATCAGGAAGGCAAGCAGGATGCGCGCCATGCCGCGCGAGCCGTTCTGCCAGATCGCGGCAAAGCCGGCGAGCCCGAACAGGATCGAGAGCGCGGCGATCCCGAGCCCGCCGAAGAAGGTCGCGAGCGCCGGCTTCATCTCCAGGAAGCCGAACCGGACGATGATGATCGAGACCACCACCGCCACCACAGCGAACACGGCCAGATTGCGCGCCCAGCTCGCGAGGCTGGACACGGGCTCCGACTGATAGGGAGCGGAAAACCTGCGGGCCATCGGGTGAGCTCTGCCGGGGTCTTGAGGGCGATGCCGGCCGATCAGGCACGACGATGGGCCGTTGAGACCACGGCCCCGAGGCAAATTCAAGGGTTCCCGGGATGTTACGGCCTGTCATTCCGGGTTCGAGGCCGTTGGCATCGCCCGGAATGACGGTGTTTGGTTTGGCCGCCTACGCCGCCGCGTTCGGGAAGCGGTATTCCTTGAACTGGTCGCGCAGCGCAGTCTTCAGGATCTTGCCCGTTGCCGTATGCGGGATGCCCTCGACGAAGGCAACGTCGTCGGGCATCCACCATTTGGCGATCTTGCCGTCCATGAACTTCAGGATGTCCTCGCGGCTGGCCTGCTGGCCCTGCTTCAGCTGCACGATCAGCAGCGGACGCTCGTCCCATTTGGGATGGAACACCCCGATCACGGCGGCTTCCGCCACGGCGGGATGGCCGACCGCGAGGTTCTCCAGGTCAATCGAGGAGATCCATTCGCCCCCGGACTTGATCACGTCCTTGGAGCGGTCGGTGATCCGCATGTAGCCGGCTTCGTCGATGGTCGCGACGTCGCCGGTGTCGAAGAAGCCGTCCTCGTCGAGAATGTCAGTGTCGACCCGGTAATAGGCCTTGGCGACCGCCGGGCCGGCGACCTTGAGGCGGCCGAAGGTCGTGCCGTCCCACGGCAGTTCCTTGCCCGCATCGTCGGTGATCTTCATCTCGACGGCGAACGGCGCGTAGCCCTGCATCTGGAGCACGTCTAGCCGCGCCTCGCCGGTCGCATTCTGGAACGGCGGCTTCAGCGCCGCGACGCTGCCGATCGGGCTCATCTCGGTCATGCCCCAGGCGTGGCGGACGTTCGAGCCCATGTCGAGGAAGGCCTTGATCATCGAGCGCGGCATCGCCGAGCCGCCGCAGATCACCATCTTCAGATCCGGCAGCTTCAGATTGTTGCCGGTCATGTGCTGGAGCAGCATCAGCCACACCGTGGGCACGCCGGCGGTGTGCGTCACCCTTTCGGTCGAGAGCAGCTCATAGACCGAGGCGCCGTCGAGCTTGGCGCCGGGCATCACGAGCTTGGTGCCCTGCGAGGGCGCGGAGAAGGCGATGCCCCAGCTGTTGGCGTGGAAGAGCGGCACAACGGGGAGCATGGTCTCGGAGGCGCTGGTGCCGAGCGCGTCGACATTGTTGGCCATCAGCGCGTGCAGCACGTTGGAGCGATGCGAATACAGCACGCCTTTGGGGTCGCCGGTGGTGCCTGACGTGTAGCACATCGCGGCCGCCGTGTTCTCGTCAAAGTCCTTCCATTTAAACTTGCCGTCGGCCTCCGCAATCCAGTCCTCGTAGGCGACCACGTTCTTCAGCGTCGTCTGCGGCATGTGCGCCTTGTCGGTGAGCACGACGTAGCGTTCCACGCTTGTCAGCTTGTCGGCGATCTTCTCCAGGACCGGAATGAACGTGATGTCGGTCATCACGATGCGGTCCTGCGCATGGTTGATGATCCAGGCGATCTGCTCGGGGAAAAGGCGGGGATTGACGGTATGGCAGATGGCGCCGATCCCCATGATGCCGTACCAGACCTCAAGATGGCGCCAGGTGTTCCAGGCGATCGTTGCGACACGGTCGCCGAGCTTGATGCCGTCGCGCTCCAGCATCTGCGAGACCTTGAGGGCGCGCTTGTGGATATCGGCATAGGTGGTGCGATGGATCGGTCCCTCGACCGAGCGCGTCACGACCTCCTGCTTGCCATGAATCTTGGCGGCGTGTTCGATGATCCTGTGGCAGAGCAGGGGCCAGTCTTGCATCAAACCAAGCATTCCGTCGTTCCTCCGAGAAGCCGCTGGGCGGATTGTCGCTCTCAGCGTTGGGCCAAAGAATTGTCATGAGTTTTAGCCTGCCCGCCTTTCGCCGCAAATGGTCTTGTCGCGGCTATATGTCCGTCGGCGCGGCCATGGTTACCGTCGCGCTCGGGCTCGCGGACCGGGCAGAGGCGCGCAGATATGGGTCCCCGCTGGATATCTTTGGTATTGCTGCACCACGGCCGCGCGCGACGGTTCATTCTGCCAATATCTCCGGCAAGATCCCGCTCCCAAGGCCTCGCCCTGAGGAGGCCCCCAAGGGATCGGCCAAGGCATCGGAGGAGGCTCCTGCGGAGACCGACGGCAAGCCTTCCACGGAAAGGCCTTCCGCGGACAAACCTGGCGCCACCAAGCCCGCCGAGGCGGCGCCGCCGCCCGAGAAACAGGCCTCGGCGTGCCGCCTCGCGCTGACCGAGGAGATCGCTATCGCGCCCTCGATCCCGGATATCCGCGGCCCTGGCGCTTGCGGCGGCGAGGATCTGGTGCGGCTCGAAGCCATCGTGCTGCCGGACAAGCGCAAGGTGGCGGTCAAGCCGGCGGCGATCCTCCGCTGCACCATGGCGTCCGCGATCGCCGATTGGGTGCGCAAGGACGTCGTGCCGCTGGCCGCGAGCCTCGGCTCGACCATCAGCGATCTCGACAATTTCGACAGCTTCGAGTGCCGCGGCCGCAACCGCGTTGTCGGCGCCATGCTGTCCGAGCACGGCAAGGCCAACGCGATCGATGTGCGCGCCATCAAGCTCGCTAACGGGCAGTCGATCGGCCTGACCGATCGCACCATGTCGCGCGAGTTGCGCGAGCGCGTGCTGCATTCGGTCTGCTCGCGCTTTTCGACCGTGCTCGGTCCCGGCTCGGATTGGTACCACGAGGACCATATCCATCTCGACCTCGCGCAGCGGCGCAACGACTACCGGATCTGCCAGTGGAACGTCTGGGATCCCCTGCCGCAAATTGCCCCGCTGCTGCCGGCCGAACGGCCCGAGGAGGCGCCGCCACGTGAGGTCGCGGCCAAACCCGAAGCTAAGCCCGAGATGAAGCAAGGCGTTGATGACGAGGCGGCGGAGACATCTCCCGCGCCTGCGGACAAATCGGCGGCCGAGGGCAACAAAACCCGGCCGCACAAGCCGGCAACAAAAAAGCGCCGGTAAAACCGGCGCTTTTGAATCTCATAGAGATCAGGACGGGATCAGTAGCTGCCCGCCTGGCCAGTTCCGCCGCCGCCGAGCGCGAGGCGCGAATTGTAGGGCGAATCGCCGTGCTTCGGTTCGAGCACCACGACGATGGTGCCGACCTTGACGCGGCCATAGAGGTCGATCGCATCCTCGTTGGTCAGGCGGATGCAGCCCGAGGAGATCGAGGCGCCGATATATTCCGGCTGATTTGTGCCGTGAATGCGGAACAATGTGTCCTTGCCGCCCGAATACAGATACATCGCCCGCGAACCCATCGGATTGTCCGGACCGGGGGCGACGAAGGTGGGCACGCCCAGGCGCGAAATTTCGCCGGGGGTCGGGTGCCAGGCCGGCCATTCGGTCATGCTGCCAACCTTGGCAATGCCGGACCAGGCCATGGCCTCTTCACCGACGGTGATGCCGTAGCGGATCGCCTTGCCGCCATCCAGGACGTAGTAGAGGTAATGGTTGTCGGAATCGACCACGATCGAGCCCGGCGATTCCTTGCGGTGGTACTCGACGATGGCGCGGCGGAACGGCTCTGCGACCGGGGTGTTCTCGTACCGAACCTTGGCAAGGAGTTCCTTGTCCTTCGGCTTGAAGGCCTTGGTGTCGGTCGCTTCAAAATGCGTGGCCTGCATGCAGCCCGACAGCATCAGGCCAGCGGCCAAAATACCCAGCGTAACTTTCAGCAACGACATGATTTGGTTCCAATCGACAACAACAAGCTTTCGTGGGGCTTGAGCAGGCCCAATTCCACGACTCCGTTGGCCCTATTATCGTTGAAATCTGCCACAATTCCAGCCTTACGAAGCTTCTCCCGCGCTGCAAGACCTTACCTGTGGCTTTTCTGCCGCAAGTTTTGCGGGCCAGAGTCGGTTTCGGGGCAAAACGGGCGCATGTGTCGATTCCATGCCACAGTTGGGCCACGGCGTCGCCACAAATGCAAACGCTCCGTTAATGTGCTTGTCATCATCAACTTGTCAGAATCGCGCTAAGGGCTGTCAGTCTGTCGCAGGCCCCTGCTGGAGTTGTGCATGTTTTCTGTGTTCGTTCCCTCCGAGTCATCCCTCAAGAAGGCCATCGTCGAGGATCTCGCGGCAGTCCCGGAGCATGCGGTCTGGATCGACCTGGTCAACCCGACCGCGGCCGAGGACAAAGCCGTCGAGAAGCTGTCGGGGATCGCAATCCCGACCCGGGAGGACATGCAGGAAATCGAGATCTCCAGCCGCCTCTATATGGAGAACGGCGCGCGCTACATGACCGCGACGCTGATGTGCCACTCCGATACCGATATGCCCCGGACCACGGCGGTGACCTTTATTCTCGGTGACCACCGCCTGGTAACGGTGCGCTATGACCAGCCCAAGCCCTTTGCGCTGGTCGAGGCCAAGCTGGCCCGGTCCTGCGCGCCGGCCATTACCGGCGAGATGGTGCTGATGGAACTGCTCGATGCCGTGATCGACCGCTGCGCCGACATCCTGGAGCGCTGCGGCGCCGAGATCGACCAGGTCTCGCATGACATCTTCGAGCCGGAGAGCGAGCGCCACGGCCACGCCAAGCAATATTCGCAAATCCTGATCTCGATCGGCCGCAAGGGCGATCTGACCTCCAAGGTTCGCGAGAGCCTGGTCTCGATCGGCCGCGTCGTCGCCTTCCTCTCGGCGGTGGTGGAGGGCGTGAAATGGTCGAAGGACATGCGCGAGCAACTCAAGACCATGCAGCGCGACGTGGTCTCGCTGACCGATCACGCCTCCTACCTCTCCAGCAAGATCACCTTCGTGCTCGACGCAATGCTCGGGGTCGTCAATCTCGAGCAGAACAACATCATCAAGCTGTTTTCGGTCATGGCGGTTGTCCTGATGCCGCCGACGCTGATCGCCTCGATCTACGGCATGAATTTCAAGTCGATGCCGGAACTCGAATGGGCGCACGGTTATCCGTTCGCGCTGGTGCTGATGCTGATCGCGGCGATCGTTCCGTACTGGATCTTCAAGTGGAAGAAGTGGCTGTAATAGCTACCGAGACCTTACGCGGGAAGCAGAGACACGGTGTCTGGTGTCGCAGAATAGAGCGGGATTGCGGCCGCACGGGGATGTGTGCTCGCCGCCCCAATTCCTCCGGTAAAATTTGAGCGGTGGGCTGAACGTTTGCGCGAAACTTGTCTGCGATAAGGAGCAGGTAAGCCGCGAGGAACAGCCATGGTTGAAAAACACATAACGACGCCCCCCAACGTCATCGATCTGGCGAGCTATCGCCACATCGTGACGAGCGGCAAGGCGTCGTCGATGTCGGCACGCATGTGCCGGCACTGTGGTGCTCCGCTGCTCGACGGTGAGAACGACGACGATTGCTCGACCGCAATCAGCACGGCCGCTCCGCAGCCACGCGAGAGGTCACGTCGGATTCGACTCGATTGAGGAACGGAAGCCAAGGGCGATCCAGGTCTTGCGGCGGCGTTGTCTGGATCGCCTTGCTCCCGTTCCCGTAGCTCTTCCCTACCATTGGATCGTAGTATCTGACGGGAAGGTGGCGGCCCCTGCCAGCCCTCCTTATCTCTATTGGCGTTCGCGGCGGAGCCGATTGGGCTCACGCCCGGTGACGTCGGAGACGCCCATGGGTGTTGGAATCAAAGAACCCACCAGGGCCGGGCGCATGTCCGGCGAGCGCTTCCGTGTGTTCCAGGAAGGTCGGCCGGACCATGAGCGCTGGGAGCTTGTCGGAGGTGTCCCGATGATGATGACGCCGCCAACGATTGCGCATAACCGCATCGCGGGAAATCTTGAGCGTCTGCTCAACGACGCGCTCGCGAGTCACGATCAGAGTCGCATCGCAATGCAGCGTCCCGGCATCGAACTTGGGTCGGGCGAATTCCGCCCCGAGCCGGATGTTGCCGTCATCGATGCGGAGTACGAGCCGGACCAGAGGTTCGTCGAGCGAGCCTATCTGCTGGCAGAGATCGTCTCCGCCAGTGACGACACGCGGGTGCCCGCCACCGAAAAAAGGTGGATCGACGTCAAACGAACCATCTATCTCGCGCACGCGGCCTGCGAAGCGGTGCTCATCATCGAGCAGGACCGGATGGAGGTCCGTCTCGACGCGAGAACGCCGAGTGGCGGGAGCTCGCAAACACTCGGCGGGTCCGAGGAATTGAAGCTGCCCGCATTCGGAGTGCAATGCGCCGTTGCTGATCTCTATCAGGGGACACCGTTACAGCCGCGGCGTGGCCGAAAGCGCCCCGCTTGAAGGGCTCTCAGACTCTCCGTCTTTGTACGATGACGAGAGCTTACACGTGCTGGCCGCCGTTGATGTGGATCTCGGCGCCGTTGACGTAAGACGAGGTGTCCGTGCACAGCACATATATGATCTTGGCGACCTCGTCGGGCGTGCCGAGCCGGTGCATCGGGATCTGCTGGTCGACGATCTTCTCGGTGCCCGGCGACAGGATCGAGGTGTCGATCTCGCCCGGCGCAATCGCGTTGACGCGCACGCCGACGCGGCCAAAATCGGACGCCATCTCGCGCGTCAGGGATGCGAGTGCGGCCTTCGAGGTGGCGTAGGCCGCGCCTGCGAAGGGATGCACGCGCGAGCCCGCGATCGAGGTGACGTTCACGACAGAGCCCTTGGCCGTCTTCAGTTCCTCGATCAGCCCGCGCGCCATCATGATCGGCGCGAAGAAATTGACGTTGAACACGTGCGTCCAGGTGTCGAGGTCGGTGTCGATCGAGCCGAGCCTGGAGCCGCCGGCGCCCTTCGGCGAGATTGCGGCGTTGTTGACCAGCGCGTGCAGCATCCCGCCTTCGAGACGGTCGCGGATGTCGGAGATCGCGCGCGTGGTATCGGCGGGGGTGGCGAGGTCGACCTGGATATGGTCCTCAGGGCCCGCGTCCCAAGGACAATCCTCCGGGAACGGATGCCGCGAGCAGGTGATGACGCGCCAGCCGGCCGAGGAGAAACGGATCACGGTGGCATGGCCGATGCCGCGGCTCGCTCCGGTCAGGAGCAGCGTACGGCGCGGCGCATTGGACGACTGCGGCATGGACATCTTTCAGGTTGGAGCATGATCCGGACCCGGAGGGCCGCGTTAGCGCAAAGCGTGCGGCGGCTTTCCGAAAGGATCATGCTCGAACAAAATACTAGGGGTACATCCGCGTCTTGGACCATTTCTGGCCGGCCGCGTCACGGCGAAATTCGATGCGGTCGTGCAGACGGAATGGGCGGTCATGCCAGAACTCGATACGCGACGGCGTGATACGCCAGCCGCTCCAGCCCGGCGGCCGCGGCACCTCGCCGATCATGTGCTTGGCGGCGACCTTGGCGATCGCCTGCTCGAAGGCGAAGCGGCTCTCCAGCTCCTGCGACTGCTTGCTCGCCCAGGCGCCGATCTGCGCCTGCTTCGGGCGGGTCGCGAAATAGGCGTCGGCCTCAGCCTCGGTCACCGGCGTCACGTTGCCGCGGATGCGGACCTGACGGCGCAGCGACTTCCAGTGAAAAAGTAACGCCGCCTTAGGATTTGCGGCGAGTTCGCGGCCCTTCTGGCTGGCGATGTGGCTGTAGAAGACGAAACCATCGGTATCGAAGCCCTTCATCAGCACCATGCGCACGTCCGGCAGGCCATCGGGATCGACAGTTGCGAGCGCCATGGCGTTCGGATCGTTCGGCTCGCTCTTGATGGCTTCGTTCAGCCAGGCCTCGAACAGCGCAAACGGCTCGTCGGCGGCGGTGAAATCACCGGATGTTAAGGGTGTCTGGTGTTTCATCGGGGTCGTGTCGGTCATGTCTGGGGTCCGAGTTGCGTCCTGCGGTCCAAAACGCGTCGTTGTCTGCTACCGCCCTATATAGGGTATGGGGACGCGTTGGCCTATCGGCGATCCGGCCGTCCGGCTTCGTCATGACGATCATTCTGATCGGGCTCGGCACCGGCGGTTGCAGCTTTTCCCGCAATGACAAGAGTGCCTACGCCAAGGCGGACGACAGCGACCTCACCGGCTCGATCGCAATGCCGGCCAAGGCGCCGACCGAGACAGATCTCGCCTTCGCCCGCAACGCGGCCTCCGACGTCCTCAGCAAGAACGACAAGGATTCCAGCCAGCATTGGGAGAATCCGGAAACCGGGGCGCGCGGTTCGGTCACGCCGATCGCGCAATCCTATGCCGCCGAGGACGGCCGCAAGTGCCGCGACTTCCTGGCAAGCTACGTCAACGGCAGCACCGAAAGCTGGCTCCAGGGCGCGGGCTGCCAAAGCAGCCGTGGCAGTTGGGAGATTCATACGCTAAAGCCGTGGCGGAGCTAGGAATCGCTTCACCAGACTAGTTGCAAAAATACCACTCGCCCCCCACATGAGGCTCAGTGGGCGGGGAGCCCTTTGAACAATTCGATTTCTTGAAGGAGACGTGACGGATGCGCGACCCCTATGAGGTCTTGGGGGTGCCGCGGAGCGCCAACGCTGCCGCGATCAAGAGCGCCTATCGCAAGCTTGCCAAGAAGCACCATCCCGACAGCAACAAGAACGACCCGAAGGCGGCCGAGCGCTTCGCTGAGCTCAATTCGGCCAACGAGATCCTCGGCGACGAGGACAAGCGCAAGCAATTCGACCGCGGCGAGATCGACGCCGACGGCAAGCCGCGCTTCCAGGGCTTTCCGGGCGGCGGTGGGCCGCGCGGGCGTGCGGGTCCCGGCGGATTCGAGAGCTATACGTTCCGCGGCGGCGGCGCGGGCCCTGGTCCGGGTGGCGGCGCGTTCGAGGACATTCTCAACAGCATGTTCGGCGGTGGGCCGCGTCCGCGCCCTGGGGCCGGCGGCGGTGCACAGTTCGAATTCGACACCGGCGGGATCGGGCTCGATCTCGACGTCAATGTCGCCATGACCGTCTCGCTGGAGGAGGCGGTGAAGGGCGGCGAGAAGCGCGTTCGGCTGCCGAATGGCAAGGAACTCAACGTCAAGATTCCGGCCGGCGTGACCGAGGGCCAGCAGATCCGGTTGCGGGGACAGGGCGAGAGCGCTCAGGGCCATCCGCCGGGCGATCTCCTGATCACGATCAGCATCGCGCCGCATCCGTTCTTCAAGATCGAGGGCGTCGATCTCAGGATCGACCTGCCGGTCACGCTTTACGAGGCGGTGCTTGGCGGCAAGGTCCGCGTGCCCACCCTCGGCAATGCCGTGGAGCTTTCGGTCCCGCAAAACACCTCCAGCGGCCGGACCTTCCGCCTCAAGGGCAAAGGATTGCCAAAAACTGGCGGAACCGGGGATCTCTTCGTCACTGTCAGGATTATGTTACCGGACGGGAACGATGCCGAGCTTGAAGCATTGATGGAGAAGTGGCGGGACCAGCGCCCCTACAATCCACGTAGCGGGCTTGGCTAACGCACGATCTGGAAAAGTGTGAAGGGGTTCTCCTAAAGACTGAGAGCGTCGTCCATCGGGGTGATGCTCATCATATGCCCGAGGCGTGGTAGCCCTTCTTGGCACGTGCTTGACGTGTCGGCTGTCCGGCGGGGCAGCCGATAAAAAGGTGCGGCCTCGAGAGGGGGACCAGCGCGGTACCAAAAACCCCAATCGAGGCCGCCCGCGTCGATCGGCGGATCGAACGCTGCTCATTTTCGCGTGATCATCCGGTGCGATAATGAGACGCGCCGATGTCTTCATTCCAAATTTTCAATGTCGGAATCGAGGCACCGCGATTGCGTGGTTGTCTAGGTGCCGCTTTTCTCTGCCTGGTCGTAGACGGCCTGCGCCACTTTGGTCAGCCGGTCGCGGTCACCGCCACCGCTGACGACGTAGCCGACGCCGCGCTCCGACCAGAACAGCGCCCCGTCCTTGTCCGTTCGGGCGTAGCGCATCTGCGTCGCGCCATTCTCGGTCTTGGCGGTGTAGATCGTGTACCGCTCGCCCGAGGCGCCCTCATACATCAGGAACGACGCCGGCCCGTTTGGCCCCGGCAAAAGCCGGCCACCGACGAGCTTCAGTCCACTCGCCTCCAGGTTCGGTGCAAACACGGTCCAGCCGCAGCGTCTGGTCAGCCAGGCCTGGAGGTGGTCGCGCTCGTTGCCGCCGACCTCGACGGGATGGCGAACCTCGACGACGTAGAGGCGGTGGGCGTCGAGCGCGTCGGTCGTAAAGCTCTGGAAGGTCGAGGGCGCGTTGGCGGCACCGTGCGCCAGCCAGCCGGCGGTGCCGCCGGCGACGAAGGCCACCAGCACGGCCGCGGCTGCGCCATACAGCCAGTGCCGCGGGCGGCGCTCCAGCCGTTCGAGCTCGAGCCGCGCCGGCACCGGCTCCTGGGCGACGGAATCGTAGCGGGCGTGCAGCATCTCGGCCATGGCGCGCCAGGACTGCACGCGCTCGGCATCCTCGGGCTGCGCGGCAAGCCATGTCTCGACGTCGGCGCGGCGCTCGGCCGGCAGCTCGCCGTCGACATAGGCGTGCAGTTCGTCCTCGGTCACTGGGATCTTGCGGTCGTTCATATCGATCGTCTCTGGCTCTGCGGCCCAAAATGTTCTTCGTGGTTCAATTGCGCCGCTTCCCATGCCATGCAGGAGAAACGACCGGCGCAATGCATCAATCCTGCCATCATTTCACCCGCCTGAGCGCCGGGCGCTCACCCTCCAGCGAGGCTTTAACGTGGGCGCGGGCGCGTGCCAGGCGCGACATCACGGTGCCGATCGGCACGCCCTGGATGTCGGCGACCTCGCGGTAGCTCATGCCCTCCAGCATCACCAGGAGCAGCACCGAGCGTTGCTCCTCGACGAGCGTCGCCAGCGCCCTCTCGATGTCGCGCCCTTCTGCTTCGGTCCCGCTGGCATCCGGGTTGTTCTCCGTCAGCTGCATGAATTGCGGCCGCCGTGCCAGCGAGCGCCGCCGGTTCTTGTTGAGGTTGGTCAGGATCGTATAGAGCCAGCTCCTGACGTCGCCCCCGAGGAACAGGCGCTCCGAACGCAGCGCCCGCACCAGCGTATCCTGCACCAGATCGTCGGCCGCGTCCGCTTCGCGCGTGAGCGCGCGGGCGTAACGGCGCAACGCCGGGATCATGGCTTCAACGCTCTGGCGAAACGCACTCATTGCGGTCTTGACGTCCTGCTGTTCGGCGCGAGCGCCACAACGATCATAACACCCGACCGGAACGGCTATTCCGGCGCTTGAAACAGCGTTAACGCCGCGTATTAGGACTGTACCGCAACGGAGGGCTGGTGTACCTCCAAACCTTACCGGGAGCTCGACGGGACGTTAGCAAATGGCGCAGAATTCAGGTCTGATGCAGGGCAAGCGGGGCGTGGTCCTCGGCGTTGCCAACAACCGCTCGATCGCCTGGGGCATTGCCAAGGCATGCCACGCGGCCGGCGCCGAGCTCGCCTTCACCTATCAGGGCGATGCGCTGAAGAAGCGCGTCGAGCCGCTCGCCGCCGAGATCGGCGGGCTCGTGCTCGGCCATTGCGACGTCACCGATGCCACGACCATCGACGCCGCCTTCGCGGTGCTGAAGGAGAAGTGGGGCAAGATCGACTTCCTGGTGCATGCGATCGCCTATGGCGAGCAGCTCGACGGCCGCTACGTCGACACAACGCAGGAGAATTTTTCGAAGTCCCTGCTGATCTCCTGCTATTCGTTCACGGCCGTGGCGCAGCGCGCCGAGAAGCTGATGACCGACGGCGGCTCGCTCATCACGCTCAGCTATTACGGCGCCGAGAAGTGGATGCCGCATTACAACGTCATGGGCGTCGCGAAAGCGGCGCTCGAAGCGAGCGTGCGTTACCTCGCCGCCGATCTCGGCGAGAAGAACATCCGCGTCAACGCGATCTCCGCGGGGCCGATCAAGACGCTCGCGGCGTCAGGCATCGGCGATTTCAGATATATCCTGAAGTGGAACGAGGCCAACGCACCGATGCGGCGCAACGTCTCCACGGAAGACGTCGGCGGCAGCGCGCTGTATTTCCTGTCCGACCTCTCGCGCGGTGTCACCGGCGAGGTGCACCACGTCGATTCCGGCTATCATGTGCTCGGCATGAAGCGCCCGGACGCGCCGGACATTTCGTTCGGCGGGAAGGACTAGTTTCTGAATCTGGAATGCCCGTGCCCACGATCTACTATCTGCGCCACGGCGAGACCGAGTGGAATGCGCTCGGCAGGCTTCAGGGCACCAGGGACATTCCGCTGAACGCGCGCGGTCGCGGTCAGGCCGTGCAGGCCGGCGGCATTCTCGCCGATCTGTTCAGGCGCGAGGGCCGCGACAAGGCTGCATTACCCTACGTGTCGAGTCCGCTTGGTCGCGCGCGAGAGACCATGGAACTGGCGCGGAGCAAGCTCGAACTGCCGACTGCGGACTATGCGCTCGACGATCGCCTGCGTGAGATCGGTTACGGCACCTGGGAGGGACTGACGCTGGCCGAGAGCGAGGCCTCCGATCCCGACATCTACGCCCGGCGCCTCGCCGACAAATGGCGGGTAGGCCCCGCGGGCGGGGAGACTTACGCCGATGTGCAGGTCCGCGTGCGCGCCTGGTACGACCAGCTCCGGACCGACACCGTCGCGGTCGCCCATGGTGGGACCTGCCGGGCCCTGATGGTTTCACTCGGCCTGGAGACGCCGGCGAGCGCCGCCGAACTCTTTATCGAGCAGGGCGCCGTCTACGTGTTCCGCGACGGGCGGCTGGAGAAGTTTAGCTAAGCCGGTCTGCCGTCTTGCGTAGCGGCTGCGGGTTTGACCCCCGGGCCCCCGCGCGTTACCACACACGGGAACCGAGCCAGCGAGCAACGATGTCCTTCAACACCTTCGGCCACATGTTCCGGGTCACGACCTTCGGCGAGAGCCATGGGGTGGCGATCGGCTGCGTGGTCGATGGCTGCCCGCCCATGATCCCGCTCGTCGAGGCCGACATCCAGGGTGATCTTGATCGCCGCCGGCCCGGCCAGTCGCGCTTCACGACTCAGCGTCAGGAGCCGGACCAGGTCAAGATCCTCTCCGGCGTGATGGCGCATCCGGAAACCGGCCAACAGGTGACGACGGGCACGCCGATCGGTCTCCTGATCGAGAACACCGACCAGCGCTCAAAGGACTATTCCGAGATCAAGGACAAGTTTCGCCCTGGCCATGCCGACTTCACCTATGAAGCGAAGTACGGCCTGCGCGACTATCGCGGCGGCGGCCGCTCCTCGGCGCGCGAGACCGCAACGCGCGTCGCCGCCGGCGCGATCGCGCGAAAGGTGCTGCCCGACGTCAGGGTGCGCGGCGCGCTGGTGCAGATAGGGCCGCACAAGATCGACCGCGCGAAGTGGGACTGGGACGAGATCGCGAAAAATCCGTTCTTCTGTCCGGACAAAGACAAGGCCGCGTTCTTCGAAACCTATCTCGACGGCATCCGCAAGAGCGGCTCCTCGATCGGCGCGGTGATCGAAGTCGTCGCCGAAGGTGTGCCGGCTGGCCTTGGCGCGCCGATCTACGCCAAGCTGGACGCCGAGCTCGCCTCCGCAATGATGAGCATCAATGCGGTGAAGGGCGTCGAGATCGGCGCCGGCTTTGCTGCGGCCGAACTCACCGGCGAAGAGAACGCCGACGAGATGCGCACGGGCAATGACGGCACGCGTTTTCTGTCCAACAACGCCGGCGGCGTGCTGGGCGGTATCTCCACGGGTCAGCCGGTGGTGGTGCGTTTCGCGGTGAAGCCGACCTCGTCGATCCTGCAGCCGCGTCTCACCGTCGATCGCAACGGCGCCGACACCGAGATCATGACCAAGGGCCGCCACGATCCCTGCGTCGGCATCCGCGCCGTGCCCGTCGGCGAAGCCATGATGGCCTGTGTGTTGGCCGATCACTTCCTGCGCGACCGCGGCCAGGTCGGGCGCTAGCGTTGCGCGAGGCGCTTGTGTCGCGCCACTAGCTCACCGCGCAGCTTGACGATCCCACAACTTCGTCCGCAAATGCGAACATGGAAAGCTCCGAGCTCCAACGTATCACCAGCTGGCTGATCGACGGCGCCTGGTCGTCGAAGGCCCCAGCCGAGATGACGGCGGAAGCCTGCGAACGGATGGTCGCAGCCGGTCTGCCGCTATGGCGGTTCGGCATCTTCATCCGCACGCTGCATCCCGAAATTTTCGGTCGCAACTTCATCTGGCGGGAGGGCGAGGAGGTCGAGATCGGCACGGTCGATTTCGAGATCCTGGAGACGCCGGAATTCGCCAGAAGTCCGCTGCGGGTCGTGTTCGAACAGGGACTTGAGGTGCGGGGACGCATGGACGATCCCGGCAGCAAGCATTTCCCTTTTTTCGACGACATGCGAGCCGAAGGCGTAACCGACTACGTCGCGACGCCAATGCAGTTTCTCGACGGCTCGGTCCACGCGGCGAGCTGGACCACGCGCCATCCAGGCGGCTTCACCGATGAACATATCGCGGCGATTCACGCCATCGTCAAACCGCTCGCGCGCATCACCGAGATCATCAGCCTGCGCCGCACCGCCGAGATGCTGCTCGACACCTATGTCGGCAATCGTGCCGGCGCGCGCATTCTTGGCGGTCAGATCCGCCGCGGCCACAACGACACTATGCAGGCTGCGATCTGGCTCTCCGATCTGCGCGGCTTCACCGCACTGTCGGACCGGCTGCCGGCCGAGACCGTGGTCGAGATCCTCAACCATTATTTCGACTGCCAGGTCGCAGCGATCCGCGGTCATGGCGGCGAGGTGCTGAAATTCATGGGCGACGGCCTGCTCGCGGTATTCCCGATCGACGAATATGTCGGTGATGCCGCGCATGTCTGCACGCGCGTGCTGGAGGCGGCGCGCGAATCCCGTGCCAGCGTCGAGGCGCTTGCGTATCCTGTCGGCGACGTCATCGAGCGCTTCCGCTTCGGTGTCGCGCTCCACGTCGGCAACATCCTCTACGGCAATATCGGCGGCGGCAACCGCCTCGATTTCACCTGCATCGGCCCCGCCGTGAACCTTGCCGCCAGGCTCGAGAAGATCACGGGGCGCCTGGGGCGGACCGTCGTCGCCTCGGAAGGCTTCGCCAATGTCTGCCGCCAGGACTGGCACGAGCTCGGCGAATTCCCGATCGCGGGCTTTTCAAAGGCGCAGCGCGTGTACGGGCTGGCGGAGGAGACGCGGCGCTAGTCGACTGAGCGCTATTCCTCCGGCTCCGTGGTGAACAGCAGGGGATAGCCCTTGGTGCGGCCGGCATCCGTTGCGCGGGTAGCCTTGGTCTCGGCGACGTCCTTGGTGAAAACCGCGACCACGCAGGCGCCGAGCTTGTGGGCGGTGATCATCACCTTGTAGGCCTGATCCTCGGTCATCCGAAACTCGGCCTTGAGGAGCATCGTGACGAACTCGCGGGGCGTAAAGTCGTCGTTGATCAGGATGACCTTATGAAGCTTCGGCCGCTCGACCTTGGTCTTCGTCCTGGTTTTCGGTTTGGCAACGGTATCGTTCATTCCGCCTCCCGGATATGGCGGGCTCCGGTTCCTGCCGGCGCGCTCAGCGCGCGGCCTTCTCACCATATTGCAGGACCTGCACCTTCTCCAAGGTGATCAGGCCGCTCGACATCATGCCATCCAGGATGGGCAGGAATGCATTGATGTTGTCCTCGCTGTCGACGATCTCGACCAGCAGCGGCAGGTCTTCCGAGAGTCGCAGGATTTTGGACGTGTGGAGCCGGCTCGACTTGCCGAAGCCCATCGGGCCGCGCAGCACGGTGGCGCCGGCCAGATGCCGCTCGCGCGCCGTCAACACGATCGCTTCATAGAGCGGCTTGCCGTCGAAATGGTCGCTCTCGCCAATGAAGATCCGGAGCGAAACTGCCTGATTGGGGATTTGCATGGTGTCAGCTCCTTCGCAAGCGGTTGGTGCCGCTGGCCATCATATGGCCTGCCCATACCGACACCAGCCAGCAAATGACGGACGCCGCGATATAGGCGAGCGCCGTGTATTTCATGCCGCCGTGGAACAGGCGGAAGGTCTCGAGGCTGAAGGTCGAAAAGGTCGTGTAGCCGCCGCAGAACCCGGTCATGACGAACTGCCGGTGCTCGGGCCGCGCCAGCACCCGGCCGTCGGGGCCGGTCAGCGTCGCGTAGAAGCCGATGATCAGCGAGCCGGTGGCGTTGATGAACAGCGTCGCGACGGGGAAGCCGGGGCCGGTGTCGAGCGCAAGCCCAACCAGATAGCGCGTCAGCCCGCCGACCATGCTGCCGGCGGCAATCCAGGCATAGAGCGTCGCGGTGCGCCAGCGATCGGCAGAGGAGGAGGACTTCATCTGCCTCTAGCCTCCCAGAGTGTCCGCGAGGAGGAAGCCGCAACTGACTGCCGCGAGGCAGAGCACGACCGAGACCGCGACATTTCCGAGCGCGTGCATCGGCTCGCCGTTGCGCGCCAGCGTCAGCGTTTGCAAGCTGAACGAGGAGACCGTGGTGTAGCAGCCAAGAAAGCCGGTGACCGCGAACAACCATGGATCGGGCGCGGCGAAGGCCGAGCCGGGATGGGTCGCCAATGCGCCAAAAATGCCGATCAGAAAGGCGCCGGTGACGTTGATGGTCACGGTGCCCCACGGAAACGTCTCGCCCAGCCGCCGGGCGATCGCGCCGGAGATGAAATAGCGCGCGCAGCCGCCGAGCACGCTGCCGATCATGATCGCAAGCACTCCGCTCAGCACGGCGAACAGCCCCCCGTCATCGTTTCTCCTCCGTTGCCAGCCCGTCGCCGACGGCGAACAGCCCTATGAGCGCGACGAGGGCGAAGCCGAGCCCGGCCAGGAACGTGCCGGCCGGACCATAGGCATCCCACAAGGCGCCGGCGATCACGCTTGCGGCCAGCATGGCAAGGCCGGTGAACAGGTTGAAATAGCCGAACGCGGTGCCACGCAAGCCCGGTGGCGCTACGTCGGCGACGAGGGCCGAGAGCAGGCCTTGCGTCAATCCCATATGCAGTCCCCACAGCACGACGCCGAGGGCGAGGCCCCCAAGGTTTGGCAGCAGCGCGAGCGCGAGATCGGCGCCGGCGAGGAAGACGAGGCCAAGCGCGAGCAGGCCGGTGCGGTTGATCCGGTCCGAGAGCGCGCCGGCCGGATAGGCCGACAACGCATAGACGATGTTCATCAGCACCAGCACGGCCGGCACCCACATCGCATTGAGCCCGATGTTCTGTGCGCGCAGGATCAGGAAGGCCTCGCTGAAGCGCGCCAGCGTGAACACGACGCCGACCGCGACCACGCGCCAGTACACGGACCCGAGCTGGCGCATCGCGGCGGTATTCAGCGGATTCCTTGACGGCTCTCGGCTTGGGTCCGGCTCCGGCTCGCTCACCGCGAACGCGATCAGTCCGAACGACAGGAAGCCCGGCAGCACGGCCACCCAGAACACCATCGTAAAATTGTCCGCCGTCCACCACATCAGGCCGATCGCCATGAGCGGCCCGACGAACGCACCGATCGTATCGAGCGACTGACGCAGGCCGAAGCTCGCGCCGCGCAAACCGATAGGTGCGATATCGGCGATCAGTGCATCGCGCGGCGCGCCGCGAATGCCCTTGCCGACGCGGTCGATGAAGCGCGCGGCAACCAGCCATCCGACGCTGGGGGCAAGCGGGAATAGCGGTTTTGTCAGCGCGGCGAGCCCGTAGCCGAGCGCGGCGAGAAATTTGCGCCGGCCGAGCCAGTCGGACAACGCGCCGGAGAAGATCTTCGTGATCGAGGCGGTCGCCTCCGCAATGCCCTCGATGAAGCCGACGGTGAGCGTGGAGGCGCCGAGCACGGTGACAAGATAGACCGGCAGCAGTGCGTGGATCATCTCGGAAGAGACGTCCATCAGCATCGAGACGAAACCGAGCACCCAGATTCCCCTGGGCAGCCCCGCACGCGCAGCATTCGGTGTTGTCGTCGTCACGTCCAGGACTTCTCCTCGGCCTCTGCTTGACCTCTGCTCGACCTCTCCTCGGCCTTCGCACCAGGCAACAAAAAACCCGCCAGCGGCGGGTTTGTCCATGCTCCCGCCGAAGACAGAGGCCTGAAAATTGCCCCTCCTCAAGCAGGAGTCACCAGCCCACTACGGTCACAGGCAGCCGGGCGGTTGTCGGGGGACTCCATCCCCATCTGTGTCGTCAGCCTAGCATGGAAATGGCGCCGGACAAGTGGGCGGGGTGCTCTGTCCCGTGGCCCGTTCTTCCGGGAGCGCACGATCGCGCAGTCCGCGGCGCGAGCGCGGCAACATGGCGGCAGCTTTGCGTGATGCTTCGCAATCCCCGACCCGCAAGTCCTAACGCGCAAATCCCTAACTGGAATGTGAAGCGCAAGCGATCTTCGGACTTTGCGGCAAGGCGATTGCATGTCACCATCGCGTCATACGACGGGAGGCTGCGATGCGCTTGCTGTTCTCGATCGGGGCTGTGCTGGTGACCGGCATGTTTGCCGGAGGGGACGTCGCGGGCATCGCGGCACCAGGACCCAAATTCGAGTCGCCTAAAATTCAGCCGCAGCGGCAAGCAGCCGACAGGGACGCACAGACGGTCGATGTCGAGCTGATCCTCGCTGTCGACGTCTCCTACTCCATGGACATGGACGAGCTCGCAATCCAGCGTGAAGGCTATGCGCAGGCGATCCAGTCGAAGGAATTCCTGCAGGCGCTGAAGCTGGGTCCGAACGGCCGCATCGCGGTGACTTATTTCGAATGGGCCGCGTCGACTGACCAGAAGATCATCATTCCCTGGCGCCTGATCGACGGACCGGAGACCGCCGATGCCGTCGCCGCCGAAATCCTGAAGACGCCAATCCGGCGCGCCTCGCGCACCTCGATCTCCGGCGCGATCAGTTTCGCGATGCCGCTGTTCGACGAGGATCCCTATCGGGGCTTGCGTCGTGTGATCGACATTTCCGGTGACGGTCCCAATAACAATGGAACTCCGGTCGCGATTGCGCGCGACGCAGCGATCGAGAAGGGCATCGTGATCAACGGCCTGCCGATCATGGTCAAGGAGCCGTCCTATTCGACCATGGATATCGACAATCTCGATTTCTACTATGAGGATTGCGTCATCGGCGGCCCCGGTTCCTTCGTCATCACGATCAAGGACCGCGACAAGTTCAAGGAAGCCATCCGCACCAAGCTCTTGATGGAGGTTGCGGGCCGTATGCCGGAGCGCCCGGTGATGCGGGTTGCGGAGAAGGACAAGGAGCCGCGTGTGAACTGCATGATCGGCGAGAAGATCTGGTCGGACCGCTGGGGTCGCTGAGCGCTATCTCCGATCACGACATTTGTTGGCTTCGCCCCGCGGTTGAATTTAACCGTTCGTTAATCGGTGGGTGGCCCTAATCCAATTGTTTCCGTCAATGACCTGATATTGCTGGCCGGCGCGCAGACGAAGGCGGGTTTGTCAGACTGGTCCGCCGAGCAACCAATGGCCATCGTCACGCAGAGCACCAGCCAGATTTCTCCTGCCAGCGAGCGGGTCTATCACCAGAGCAACCTGCTCGGTGAATGGAAGGGCAATTGGGCGGGAAACAATCAGGCCGTCGGCTTCAAGGTCGTGAACATCCGCGGCGCCCGCGCGCAGGTGGAATACACCCATAACGGGCACACTGAACGTGGTTTTGGCAAGGTCGACGGTGCAACCATCAGCTTCGGTTCGGTCACGATCGGGACCAAGAACGGCAAGAATGCGGCGCTCGTGTTCTCCGCCGGCGGCGGTCAGGCCAGTGCATCACTTGAAAAACAGGCGCCGCCCGCCTCCGAAAGCCGTCTCATCGGAAGCTGGGGTGGCTATTCGGCCGACAACAACAAGAGCGCGAGCTTCCGGGTCGTCTCCATCACCGGCAACGAGGCGCTGGTCACGACCACCATCGACGGCGTCACCCGGCAGGGCACCGGCATCGTCTACAAGAACGTGGTCATGTTCGGACAAACGCAGATATCGACGGACGACGGAAAGAACGGCAAGGTCATCTTCCAGGTTGGAAACAAATCTTTCCAGGTAGGGGTGACGAAATTACCGCCGTCCGACACGTCGTCCTCGGTGGACAAGACGGCGTAGCCGATCACGGCTGCTGCGCGCTGGACCGCGTCAGCGCCTTCAATTGCCGGTCGATCTGACGCAAGACGTCGCAGGCGGGCGTCAAAGCGCCATTGCCGATCATTTGCGGCGGCCAACTTACGTCGCGGCGCGAGCGAGGCAAGGATGGCGGCGCCAGGCGTGGCTGTAGCATCGGCATGACCATATGCCGCAGCCACGCGCCGGAATGAGGAAGATCAGATCCGCGCCTCCAGAATCAGATTGAAGGGCGTTTCAGCAGCGCGGCGGAAGCGCGTCAGTCCGCCCTCTCGCGCGACGTTGCGCAGCCTTGCCTCGCCCGCTTGGGCGCCCAGTCCGAGGCCCACCTCCTGGTCGAGCGAGGCTGGCGTGCAGATCATGGTCGACGCCGCATAATAGACCCGCCCGACCGGGTTGAGATTGTCCTCGAGGCGGTCGCCTGCGAACGGCTCGACCAGCATGCAGGTGCCGTCCTTTGCCATGGTCTCGCGCACGTGGCCGATGGCGCCGACGGGATCGCCCATGTCATGCAGGCAATCGAAGAAGCAGACGAGATCATAGCCCTCGGCCGGATAGGTCTTGGCGGAATGAACAGCGAAGCTGACCCGGTCGCCCAATCTGGCTTCGGTGGCCGCCTTTCGCGCGGCCTCGATCGAACCCTCGTGATAGTCGAAGCCGTAGAAGCGGGAGTTCGGGAAGGCTTCCGCCATCAGCCGTGTCGAGACGCCGTGCCCGCAGCCGACATCGGCGACCTTGGCGCCGCGCTTCAGCTTGTCCACGACGCCATCGAGCGCAGGCAGCCATTCCTGCACCAGATGGTGCATGTACCCGGTGCGGAAGAAGCGGGCGGTGCCGCAGAACAGGCATTCGCTGCGCCGGTTCCAGCCGACGCCCTTGCCGGATTTGAATGCGTCCGAGACCTTCGGCTCGTCGAGAAACGCCGAGGCAATGACATTGCCGAACGCACCGAGGAACACCGGACTGTCCTCATCGGCAAGCGCCATCGCCTGCTCCGGCAGCATCGAGAATTTTGCCGAAGCGGAATCGTATTCGATGTAGCCGGACGCCGCCTGGCTTGCGAGCCATTCGCGGACGTAGCGCTCCGCCGTCCCGGTGGCGTTTGCGAGCTCGGACGAGTTCATCGGTCCCTTGGCGGCAAGGGTACGGTAGAGACCGAGCTTGTCCCCGAGCAGGACCAGCGACGCATTCATCGCCGCACCGAATTCGGTGACCATCTTGCCCATAAAGGCATTCAACCTGTCGGAATTGACCTCCATGACAGCCTCCGTGCTGACGCGCCCCCTTAGGTGGGTCAATCCGGCATGCGGGAAGTTCAAACTGGCAGGAAAACGTGATCCCGGAACTCAAGGGAAGACTGGTGTCGCTATGCTGGCATTCATGATGTCTGGTGGGTATAATTCGCAAGCTTTTCGACGGTTATTTGGATGTCCAGGCTTACACGCTCTTGCGGTCTCGCGGTTTTTCTTGCCCTGCTCTGCCTCGGCGAAGCGCCGGCTCATGCGCAAGGCGCACCCCTGCAATATTGGATCCCCGGCGGACCTTTCGGCTTCGGCGGCGTCGCCGGCCAGAGCGCCGACAGCTACGGCAATTTCCCGAGCTTCAATGGCGGCGACGCAAGCGGCCGCAGCAATTTTGCGAACGGCTTCTTTGTCGGCAGCCAGCATGGCAATCTCAACTGGAGCGGCCTCAGCCCGGCCGGACTGAGCGGCAATTTCAGCGCGCTCTCCTACGACAGCACGCAGTTCGGCTACAACACCAAGACGGCGGGCGGCATGCCTGTCACGTTCTTTGCCGGTTTCGACACCCTGAAATACGGCAACGGCATCGGCAGCTCGCTTGCGCCGCTCACCTCCAGCGCCTCGCCCGGCTACGGCGCATTTGCGGGTGTCGAGTTCAAGCCGACCTCCAACCTCAGCCTGTCGTTCGGGGCCGGGTTCACCCAGCAGGATTCGGGCCGCATGGATAGCGATCTCAGATCGAACATGCTGCCTGGCGAGTCGCCGGCGTTGAGTGGCCTTCGGCGCTAACTAGTCTAGCGCGTGAACTTCGCAACGAGCTCGACATGCGGCGTGTGGCGGAACTGATCCACCGGCACGACTACGTCGATGTTGTAGCCGCCATCGATCAGCAGCCGCGCGTCGCGGGCAAATGTCCCGACGTTGCAGGAGACCGCGACCACCACAGGCACCTTGCTGGCGGCGAGCTTCAGCGCCTGTGCCTGCGCGCCCTGGCGCGGGGGATCGAACACCACTGCATCGAAATCGCGCAGCTCCTGCGGCACCAGAGGGCGGCGGAACAGGTCGCGCGGCTCGCACCTGATCGGCTTGAGGCCGGGCGTGCGCGCGGCTTTCGCAAGGGTTGCGACCGCACCGGCATCGTTGTCGTAGGCCGTGACGCGCGCCTTCTCTGCAAGCCGCAGAGCGAATGGCCCGACGCCGCAGAAGAGATCGAGCACCTCCTTGGCCTTGCCGATGCGCTCCGCGACGAGCGCGGCCAGCGTCTCTTCGCCAGCAACGGTTGCCTGCAGGAACGAGCCCGGCGGCAGAGTCACTTCAGCACGGCCCATCTTCACGGTCGGCGCCAGGCGTTGCAGCACCAGTTCGCCATGCCGTGTCAGCCGCGCCAGACGGTGCTGCTCGGCGACGCGCGACAGCGCCGTCACGAGCGGGGTTGGCAGCGGACCGGAGCCGCGCACGTCGACGTCGAGACCGTTGGCGGTTGCGGTGACCTGGATGTCCAGCGGTTTCGTTACTGACATTTTGGACGTCAGCAGTTCGGCGAGCGCCCAACCGGCATCGAGTGCACCCTCGAGCCCGGGATCGAGGATCGGGCAGCGATCGATCGGGATGACGTCGTGCGAGCTGGCAGCCGAGAAGCCGACCTTGAGGATGTCATGGGTGCCGAACCGGCCGTGCAGCGTGATGCGCCTGCGCCCCGCACCATGGGCATCGACCAGCGACGCCACCTCGCAGTCGATGCCGGCCTGGGCCAGGATCTCGACCACGATGCCGCGCTTCCAGGCGTGATACGGTTCAGTCGCCCAGTGCTGGATCGCGCAGCCGCCGCAGACGCCGAAATGCGGACAGAACGGCGCGACGCGCTCGGGGCTGGCGACATCCACCGCCAGCAGCTTGCGGCGGTCGGGATGGTTGCCGACGACATGATCGACCTCAACGGTCTCGCCGCCGAGCGTGTAGGGCACATATATGGCGTCGCCGGCGTGGAGCGAGACGCCGTCGCCGCGATGGCCGACGTGATCGATCGTCACGCGCTCAACCACGGCGCGCGCCCAGGAAGAATTCGATGTTGCCGTCGCCGCCGGTGATCGCCGACGGGAACACCTCGATATCGGTGCAGCCTAGCGAGGCAGCAAAGGCTGCGATGTCCTCGCAGATCTCGCGGTGCACGGCGGCGTCGCGGACGATGCCCTTCTTGTTGTGCTTCCGCTCCGCCTCGAATTGCGGCTTGATCAGCGCCAGCAGGCTCATCGGCGCGGCGGCCAGCGACAGCGCCACGGGCAGCACCGTCTTGAGCGAGATGAAGCTGACGTCGATCACGACGACATCGGGCCGCGCCGGCAAACGCTTGCCGTCATAGGCGCGGATGTCGGTCTCTTCCATCGACACGATCTTGGAGTGCCTGCGCAGCGAGGGATGCAATTGGCTGGTGCCGACATCGACGGCAAAGACCAGACTCGCGCCGTTCGCCAGCAGCACCTCGGTGAATCCGCCGGTGGACGCGCCGACGTCGAGGCAGACATGGTCCTCGATCTCGATCGGGTAGCGCTCCAGCGCGCCGGCGAGCTTGACGCCGCCGCGGGAGACGTAGGGGTGCGCGGGCTCGGCCTGGATCACGGCGTCCTCGGCGATGGTCTCCGACGGCTTTGCGACCTGCTTGTCGTCGGCGGTGACGAGCCCGGCCTCGATCGCCGCGCGCGCCCGCGCCCGGCTCTCGAACAGGCCGCGCTCGACCAGCAGAACATCCGCGCGCTTGCGGGCAGGGGACATCATCTCTCCAAAGACGCCTGAGGCGCTTATGTAGCGATCAATCGCGCGGCCGCCATCCGGACGCAAGCCTCGAACGCGGCCAGATCGTGCCAGACGTCGATCGGCATCTGCGCCGGCGTCACCAGCGGGCAGCCATGCAGCTCCAGCGCGTGGATCATCATGAGATTGTCGACGAGGCCAAAATCCTCGACCGTCAGCCCCTGCGCGTCGACCAGCCGTCCCTCCTCGGACGTCACGTCCATGAAGCGACCGACACGATCGGCATAGGCGGCGCCGTCATTGGAATAGGCGAGGCAGAACTTGCGACGGCCGGCCATATAGCCGAGCTCGTAGACGGTGCCGGGATCGGCGCCGGCGCCGCGGAACGGCGTGAGGTTGGCGATGATCGCATCGGCGGCGTCCATCATCGCCTCGTTGCCGCAAAAGATCTGCCGCGAGGCGTCGGGAGCGGCGAGGTCGATCTCGTTGTCGAGCGGATAGAGGCCGGTGAGGCCGTTTGCGGCACAGATGGCACCCTTCTGCCGGCCGATCTCGACCGCATCTGGCAGGAACACGTCGGGGCCTGCCAGATAGATTTTCATCAGAGCTGCTTCGCGGAAGGTCGAAGCTCGCTTTTAGGCGAGCTTGACCGTCTCGGCCTTAACATCCTTGCCGAGCGCCTCGAACACCTTGGCGACGATGCCCTTGGCATCGAGACCGGCACGACCGTACATCGCCGCCGGGGTATCGTGGTCCTGGAACACGTCGGGCAGCACCATGGTGCGGAACCGCACCAGGCCGCTGTCGAGTGCGCCCTGATCGGTCAGGTATTGCGCGACATGCGAGCCGAAACCGCCGACCGAGCCTTCCTCGATCGTGATCAGGATCTCGTGGTCGCGCGCGAGCTTGAGCACCAGCTCGGTGTCCAGCGGCTTCATGAAGCGCGCATCCGCGATCGTGGTCGAAAGGCCGTGGGCTGCGAGCTCGTCGGCGGCCTTCTCGCATTCGGCGAGGCGCGTGCCGAAGGAGAGCAGGGCGATCTTGCTGCCCTGGCGGACGATGCGGCCCTTGCCGATCTCGAGCGGAATGCCGATTTCGGGCATCTCGATGCCGCGGCCTTCACCGCGCGGATAGCGCAGCGAGCTCGGACGATCGTTGATCGCGACCTGGGTCGCGACCATGTGCACCAGCTCGGCTTCGTCGGCCGCGGCCATGATGACCATGTTCGGCAAACAGCCGAGATAGGCGTTGTCGAACGAACCGGCATGGGTGGCGCCGTCGGCGCCGACGAGGCCGGCGCGGTCGATGGCGAAGCGCACCGGCAGGCTCTGGATCGCGACGTCATGCACGATCTGGTCGTAGCCGCGCTGCAGGAAGGTCGAGTAGATCGCGCAGAACGGCTTGTAGCCTTCGGTGGCGAGACCGGCGGCGAACGTCACTGCGTGCTGCTCGGCGATGCCGACGTCGAAGGTGCGGTCCGGGAACGCCTTGTTGAAGATGTCGACGCCGGTGCCGGAGGGCATCGCCGCGGTGATGGCGACGATCTTGTCGTCCTTCTCCGCTTCCTTGACGAGGCTCTGGCCGAACACGTTCTGATAGGCCGGCGCGTTCGGCTTGGACTTGGCCTGGGTGCCGGTCGCGACGTCGAACTTGACCACCGCGTGGTACTTGTCGGCGGAGGCTTCCGCAGGGCCGTAGCCCTTGCCCTTCTGCGTCACGACGTGAACCAGGATCGGGCCGGTCTCCATGTCGCGCACGTTCTTCAGCACGGGCAGGAGATGGTCGAGGTTGTGGCCGTCGATCGGACCCACGTAATAGAAGCCGAGCTCCTCGAACAGCGTGCCGCCGTCCATCATGAAGCCGCGGGAATATTCCTCGACGCGGTTGGCGCGGTTGGCGAGGATCTTGGGCAGGCGCTGGTTGATCTGCTTGGCCACATCGCGCAGCGTGCGATAGGTCTTGCCCGAGTAGAGCCGCGACAGATAGGCGCTCATCGCGCCGACCGGCGGCGCGATCGACATGTCGTTGTCGTTGAGGACGACGATCAGGCGCGAGTTCATCGCGCCCGCATTGTTCATGGCCTCGTAGGCCATGCCCGCCGACATCGCGCCGTCACCGATCACGGCGATAACGTTGTTCTTGCCGCCGGAGAGGTCGCGCGCGACCGCCATGCCGAGGCCGGCGGAGATCGAGGTCGAGGAATGCGCGGCGCCGAACGGATCGTAATCGCTTTCGCTGCGCTTGGTGAAGCCGGAGAGGCCGCCGCCGGTGCGCAGCGTGCGGATGCGATCGCGCCGGCCGGTGAGGATCTTGTGCGGATAGGCCTGGTGGCCGACGTCCCAGATCAGCCGGTCGCGCGGGGTGTCGAAGACGTAATGGATCGCAGTGGTGAGTTCGACCACGCCGAGGCCCGCGCCGAAGTGACCGCCGGTCACCGAGACGGCATCGATGGTCTCCTGACGCAGCTCATCAGCGACCTGGCGAACCTGCTCGATCTTGAGCTTGCGCAGGTCGTCCGGCGTCCGGATGGTGTCGAGAAGCGGCGTTTTACTGTATGCGTTCACGGCGATTTCCAATTTGTCAGCGCCGGAAGGTCATTCCGGTGCGCGATGGGTTTGCACAATATCGGCGCAGCGCGAGTCCTTAAACCGTCGGAGCCACCTGCATGGGGCAAAGCCCCGTCTTCAAGCTTAGGTGAGCTTAAGTGCTCTCCGGTTCAGTCTCTGTGATCCCTGTCACTTAGATCGGCTTCGTCCATCCAGCCAATTGTCAGCAGTTTGAAGCGCTTGTCGTTGGTAATCAGTGCCCACGCAAGGCTTACAAAAAGCCACACTCCGCGCAGCTTTACACCAAAGCTTGGGCCAAAGCCAACCCGCTCCGCCGATTACGGCCATGCACCTGCAACCCGCGGGCCAGAGTGGTTAATCCTGGCGTCAACGGAAGGGTTCCAAGCTTGCCGGTTCCTCGGCAAGGTTTTTGGCGCGGGCAAGCTATTTTTGGACGGATTCAGGAGGGCGAGGGCCCGTGAGGGAGGTTCCGTGACCTTCAGAGCGCCGGTTCCCTGGGATCAGGCAGCAGCGACGCCCGACGGCGGCGTGCGATCATGAGAATTGCCGGTTCCCGCTGCGTGAGAGAGGCGGCTTGGAAGGCGCCCCTTACTGGACGTCGAGCGGCGCGGTGCCGGTGGCCTGGCCGCTGGCATCGGTGGTGATCTTGTCGACGCGCGCCTCGGCCTGGCGCAGCAACTCCTCGCAGCGACGCTTCAGGGCCTCGCCGCGCTCGTAGATTGTCACGGATTCCTCAAGCGGCACCTTGCCGTCCTCGAGCCGCTTCACGATGGTTTCGAGCTCCTCGATGGCACGTTCGAAGGTCAGCCTGGAGATGTCGATTTGGGTATTTTCGGCCATATAAGTTTCCGATTGCCCGATTCGCTTCACGTCGGAGAAAGCAAAGTTTTGCGGGCGCAATGTGGCGGGTGCGTCAGGCGCCCATCAGGGCGCCGACATGCGCCGTAACAGATTCTTTCAATCCTTGCAGGTCGTAGCCGCCCTCAAGCACAGAAACAACGCGTCCCCCGGCGGTCTTGTCGGCGAGGTCCATCAGCTTGCGCGTGACCCAGGCATAATCCTCCGCGCGCAAATTCAGTGACGCCAGCGGATCGCGATAATGCGCGTCGAAGCCTGCAGAGATGACGAGCAGCTCCGGGCTGAATTTTTCGAGCTGCGGCAGGATCAGATTCTCGAACGCGATGCGGAATTCCGGCCCGCCGTCCTCGGAGGCGAGCGGCGCGTTGACGATGGTGTCGTGGTCGCCGCGCTCGCTCTTGGCACCGGTGCCCGGAAACAGCGGCATCTGGTGCGTCGAGCAGTACATCACGGTCGGGTCCGACCAGAAGATGTCCTGCGTGCCGTTGCCGTGATGCACGTCGAAATCGACGATGGCTGCGCGCTTGATGCCGTATTTGCGCTGCGCGTGGCGCGCGGCGATGGCGACGTTGTCGAAGAAGCAGAAGCCCATCGGCTTGCCGATCTCGGCGTGGTGGCCGGGCGGGCGCACCGCGACGAAAGCGTTGCGATGCTCGCCCGCCATCACCGCTTCGGTCGCCGCCACCGCGCCGCCGACGCCGCGCATCACCGCTTCCCACGTGCCAGGCGACATCGAGGTGTCGCCATCGACATAGACCTGTCCGCTGGTCGGCGCGATGTGGCGCAGCTCCGTCACGTAGTGCTCGTTGTGGCAGAGCGTGACGAGGTCGAGATCGCCCTCCGGCGCCTGGTCGCGTACCAGGAACTGGAAGCGCTCATGCGACAGCGCCTCCTCCACCGCGCGCAGGCGGTCCGGCCTTTCAGGGTGTCCAGGCGGCGTGACGTGGTCGAGGCAGGCCTTGTGGGAGAGGAGAAGCGTACTCATCAGTCGGCCTCATGGGATGCGGGCTCTCGACGTCGCTTGGCGCATCCGGCGCCAAAACGCAAATGCAAAACCCAATCTATGCGTTCCCCCGGGAATGGCAAAGGGTGGTCCCGGACCGGCCCGTTTGACCCGGATCAATTCACGCGCAGGATGCGGCTCAGCGGCAGCGGCCCGATCGGTCCGTGCGCCCTGAAGAACGCGAACAGCGCGTCGGCGTCGTAGCCGCCATATTGCGGCCCCGTGCCTTGTTTGGCGACGGTAAAGCCGTCGCCACCGACTGCGAGGTAATCGTTGAGGGTGACGCGGTAGCCGCTTCCGGCTTCGATCGGCCTGCCATTGAGCGTCATTTTCTCGTTGATCACGCGCTCGCCGTATGGCTTCGCCGCATCCCAGGCATAACTGAACCCGTTCGAGACCTGGAGAATCCGCGGCCGCTTCGGGTCGAGCCATTGCTGCTCCAGCATGTCCTTGAGCTGGCTGCCCGTGACCGTCATGGTGACGAGCCGGTTGCGGAACGGCTGGCTGGCGAAAACGTCGCCGAAGGTGATCGCGCCGTTCTCCTTTGGAACGATGTCAGTGCGGATGCCGCCGGGATTGGTGAGCGCGATGACGGCGCCGCCGTCCTTGGCGTCCCTGGTCGCGGCGAGCTGCGCGTCCGCAATGACGTCGCCGAGCGCGCTTTCGCCGGCTTCGTTCGGCACGCGTGACAGCGTCTGTGTCACCGATCCAGCCGGGCGATTGGCGATCGGCGCCGAAAGCTTGTCGTAGGCATCGATCAATGCGGTCTGCTCGGGATCCCTGGGCAGCGAGGCATTGGCGACGATGACGTTCTCGGCTCTGGCGCTGACGATGTCGCGGGTTGCCGGATCGAGCTTGAGGTCGATCGCGGTGACCAGCGTACCGTATTTGTCGCCGCTGGTGACGAGGCGCCCGTCAATATCGCAGACATAAGCACGATGGGTGTGGCCGCTGACGACGACGTCGACGGCGCGATCGAATTTCTTCACGATGTCGACGATTGGCCCGGTGATGGCAGGGCATTCATTGTAGTCGCCGGCCGGCTCGCCGCCCTGGTGGATCAGCACCACGATCGCCTCGACCCCACGCGTCTTCAGCTGCGGCACCAGCGCGTTCACCGTCTCGGCTTCGTCGCGGAATTCGAGGCCCGTGATGCCCGATGGCGAGACGATGCCCGCGGTGTCCTTCAAGGTCAGCCCGATGAAGGCGATGGGGATGCCTTCGAACTCCCTGATCTCGTAAGGCGGCAGCACGCTCTTGCCCGTCGCCGTCTCGATGGTGGACGCCGCGAGATAGCGGAATTTGGCGCCCGTGAAGGGATGCGGCCCCTGGCAGCCGTCGACGGGATGACAGCCCCCGTTCTGCATCCGCAACAGCTCGGTCTTGCCCTCGTCGAATTCGTGATTCCCGACCGAACTGATCGCGAGCCCCATCATCGAGAGCGACTCGATCGAAGGCTCGTCGTGGAACATCGCCGACAGGAACGGGCTTGCGCCGATCAGGTCGCCGGCGGCGACGAAGATCGTGTTCTTGTGTCCTTCGCGCAGCTGCTTCACCAGCGTCGCCATGTATTCGGCACCGCCGGCCGCCACCATCACCTTCCTGGACTTGTCCTCGGGATCGCTGATCCGGATGCCGCCCGGCGGCGGGCGCAGATTGCCGTGGAAATCGTTGATCGCGAGGATGCGCAGCTCGACGGGTGCGGCGGTTTGGGCGGACGCGGGCGGGACGGCGAGCGCGAGCGCGAAGATAGTCAGGCGGAGAACATGTCGCATGGAACCAGACTAGTCGTTCCGCACGAAGATTTCACGAAAGTTATCGCGGCATTCCGGGGCGAGGCGCCGGGCGGCACCCTACTTTTTCTTCTTCCTGTTCGCAAACGCGTTGAAGGCGGCAGTGGCTTCTTCCGACTTCAGCCGCTCACCGAACAAATGGGCCTCCTGATCGATGCGGCGGGTGAGCTCCTCGGATGCCACGCGCAGTAGTTTGCGTGAGGTCGCGACCGCTTCGGCGGGGAGCCTGCAGATATCGCGCGCCACCTTGCGCGCCTCGACCTCGGTATGACCCGGCGAGACCACGGTGTTGACGAAGCCGGCGGCATGCGCTTCCGCGGCCGTAAAAGTCCGCCCCATCACCAGCATGGCGAAGGCGCGCTGATAGCCCATCGTGTTCGGCATCAAGAGGCTGGACGCGCCGACCGGCACGAGCCCGAGATGGATGTAGGGCGCGGAGAACGTCGCCGCGTTCGAGGCCAGCACATAGTCGCAATGGAACAGCATCACGGTGCCCATGCCGATCGACGCGCCGTCCACGGCCGCGATCACCGGCTTGGCGTTGAGGGCGAGCGAATAGAGAAACTTGGCACCGTCGGACAGCGTCTCGGGGCGCGACGTGTCGGCGTGCATGAAATCGTCGATGTCGTCGCCGGCGGTGAACACGCCGGAGCCCCCGGTGATGATCATGCAGCGGATGTCGGGATTGTTCTGCGCGGTGTCGATCGCGCGGCTCATCTCCCGATACATGTCCTGCGTGATCGCGTTCTTCTTGCTCGGGCGACGCAGGGTGATCACGCGCGTTCCGCGCTCTTCGGTGACGACGATATTGCCATTCGGCATGAGGGGCCCCTGCGGTCACCGCGATACTGACATTGGCTAGACTCGCGAAACGTCAGCCTACATCATCTTGCAGGCGTGCCAATGCGCTCGCGCGACCTTTTGGAGAGCGAATCCGCGTGAGAGGGGCGCATCACGCTCCCCGCCGTGCTGCGCGTTGCAACAATCAGCTACCTTTTTCATTTGAAAAACCCCTTGGTTGTGGTGCACGATCGCCTCGCGCCGTTCCATTTGGCGGATTGCCCGATTGATGATTGCCGCCACTCGTGTTGACGAATCCTCGCTGCACTATCGCGGCTGGCGCGTCGTGCTGGCCTGCTTCCTGATGGCTTTCTTCATGTTCGGCTTCGGCCTCTACGGCCAGGGCGTCTATCTCGCCGAACTGCAGCGCGCCCATGGCTGGCCGGGCACGCTGGTCTCCGCGGCCAGCACCTTCTCCTTTCTCCTGACTGCGGTCCTCGTCATCTTCACCGACGATCTGCTCGCCCGCATCGGGCTGCGGTCGCTGATCCTGTGCGGCCTGTCGGCGCTCGGCGCTTCGACGGTGCTGCTGGCGCTGCTGCAGACGCCTTGGCAGCTCTATCTCGCTTACGCGCTGATGTCGGTCGGCTGGACCGGCATGGGCACGGTGGTGATCGCGACCGTGCTGAACTCCTGGTTCGAACGGCGCCGCGGGCTCGCGCTCAGTCTCGCCTACAACGGCGCGACCTGCGGCGGCATCGTCCTCGTGCCGCTGCTGCTGTCGCTGAGCGCCAGCATCGGCTTCCGTTCCGCGATGCTGGCGGCCACGCTCGCGATGGTGGTGCTGGTGCTGCCGGTGGTGGTCATCTTCACCGGCTGGCGAACCGAAATGCCGCCGACATCGGGTGGGGATTCATCCGCTGGCGGCATCGCCGTGCCTGCGGTTCACTCGCGCAAGACGCTGCTCGCCAATCCGGCGTTCTGGACCATGGTGCTGCCGATCGCGGTCGCGCTGCTGGCGCAGATGGGATTCATCATCCACCAGGTGACGTTCCTCGAACCGCTGATCGGCCGCGCCAGTGCGGGCCTTGCCGTCACCATCATGGCGGCGATGGCTGTGGTCGGGCGGCTGTCGCTCGGCCTGTTCGTCGACCGGCTCGATCCGCGGCTCGCCTGCGCGGCATCGATGACGAGCCAGGCGGCGGCTCTGTTCGTGCTTCTGCAAAGCACGAACCCGACCGTGCTGCTCGTGTGCTGCGCCGTCTACGGTTTCTCGATCGGCAACATGATCACGTTCCCGCCCTTGATCATCCAGCGCGAGATCGGCGCGAGCGCCTTCGCCGCCGCGATGGGACTGGGCACGTCGATCAGCGGCATTGTCAGCGCCTTCGGCCCCGGCATCGTCGGCCTCGTGCGCAGCGTCACCGGCAATTACACGAGCGCGTTTGCGATGTGCGTGGTGCTAGATCTGGTGGCGGCGGGCGTGGTGCTGTGGCGGCCGGGGAGACGTACGAAGCTCGCAGCTTCGTAGCCCGGATGGAGCGCAGCGCAATCCGGGATTCGTGCCACGAACGATGACGGCCCTGGATTGCGCTGCGCTCCATCCAGGCTACGCGTCCCAGCTACCCCAACAGCACCGCATCCGCCGCCGCGACCGACTCAGCGCTCTCCGTCACGGTTCGCTCGAGCGCGCCGGCCTGCACGGCGATGTTCTCGGCGAAGAAGCGCGCCAGCGAGACGTAGCGCGCGGCGTCCGTGATGCCATCGGATTTCGCGGCGAGCGCTTCGGACGCCAGCATGCAGCCGCCGAGCGTGGCGCCGAACTGTTGCAGATACGGCGTCGCGCCGGCCAGCGCCTCGTTCGGCGCGGACGCAACCCGCTCCAGCAGCCATTTGCTGGTGCGCGTCAGCGCCTCCAGTGCCTCGCGCAATTTAACGCCCGTGGTGCCGAAGGCGGGATCGTTGGAGGCTTCGACTTGCTTCACGATGGCCGAGAGTTCGTCGAGCAGCGCCCACACCGCTGCGCCGCCGTTGGTCGCGAGTTTTCGCGTGACGAGGTCGATGGCCTGGATGCCGTTGGTGCCCTCGTAGATCGCGGTGATGCGCGCATCGCGATAGTGCTGCGCCGCGCCTGTTTCCTCGATGAAGCCCATGCCGCCATGCACCTGCACGCCGAGATAGGCGACCTCGTTGCCGACATCGGTGGAATAGCCCTTGGCCATCGGCGTCAGCAGTGCCGCGCGCGCGGCAGCGTCGGCGCGGACCTTCGGATCCCTGGCGCGCGTCGAGACGTCGATCGCCACCGCGGTCGCATAGCAAATGGTGCGGGCCGCCGCGGTCTGCGCCCGCATCCGCATCAGCATGCGCTTGACGTCGGGATGCACGAAGATCGCATCGGAGCCGTCACCCTTGTTGCCGAGGGCACGGCCCTGCTTGCGCTCTTGTGCGTACGACAATGCCTGCTGATAGGCGCGGTCGGCGACACCGACGCCTTCGAGGCCGACGCCGAGGCGGGCCTGGTTCATCATCGTGAACATGCAGCGCATGCCCTGGTTCTCTTCGCCGACCAGGAAGCCGATCGCGCCGCCATGATCGCCCATGGTCATGGTGCAGGTGGGCGAGGCGTGCATGCCGAGCTTGTGCTCGACGCCGGAGGCAAAAATGTCGTTGCGCGCACCCAGCGAGCCGTCTTCGTTGACCATGAATTTGGGAACGAGAAACAGCGATATCCCCTTGGTCCCGGCGGGCGCGTCCGGCAGACGCGCCAGCACGAAATGCACGATGTTGTCGGTCATGTCGTGCTCGCCATAGGTGATGAAGATCTTCGTCCCCTTGATGCGATAGGTGCCGTCGACCTGCTTCTCGGCGCGGGTGCGCAGCGCGCCGACATCGGAGCCGGCCTGCGGCTCGGTCAGCTGCATCGTGCCGGTCCATTCGCCGGAGACGAGCTTCTCGAGATAGATTTTCTTCAACGCGTCGCTGCCATGCGCGTCCAGCGCCTCCATCGCCGACGCCGTCAGCAGCGGGCAGAGGCCGAAGGCGACGTTGGCGGCGCTCCAGATCTCGGTGCAGGCGGCGTTGATCGCGAGCGGCAGGCCCTGGCCGCCAAAATCCTCGGGGCCGGAGACCGCGTTCCAGCCGCCCTCGGTCCAGCGCTTGTAGGCATCCGGCCAGCCCGGCGCGGTCGTGACCTTGCCGTCGCTGAGCTTGATGCCGTGCTCGTCGCCCACCTTGTTGAGCGGCGCCAGCACGTCGGTCGCGAACTTGCCGGCTTCCTCCAGCACGGCGCTCACGATATCGCCGTCGAAATCGCCGTAATGGCCGGCCTCCATGGCAGCCTTCAGGCCGGCGCCGTGGGTGAGCGACAGCAGCATGTCAGAGATCGGCGCGCGGTAGGTCATGGCTCACTCCCGTGGACAGTTCTTGGCCGCCGTATTCCCATGAAACGGGGGAGGTCTCAACTGTCAGGAGGGGTGGCGGAACGCCCGTCGGCAACGGGCTGGCGTAGCGCTCATATAAGGCATGACGCGGCGCCACCGGCCCCTGTGGTATTTTGCCCCTCCGGGCGGTTGAAATGCCGCGCCTCTCCCTATAGACCGGCACCACTCGAGGGAATCCGCGGACGCTCCTGTCGCCGCCGTTCCCCAGGGCCTGATGGGGCGTAGCCAAGCGGTAAGGCAGCGGATTTTGATTCCGCCATTCGGAGGTTCGATCCCTCCCGCCCCAGCCAGGTTGTGTAATTATATCAATGCGATATGAAAAGATCCGAAGTGCGATCGCGGGCCGTCCGAAAGGCTCAGTTGCACTCAGGTTCTTCGTGCACATTCTTCTGAGTACAACTGTCCACCTTTTGTATTTTGCGTACCGAAGTCGAGCGATGATAGGCCGACAATCGACTTCAACGTTGCATAGCGCGGACTGTCGACACTGACCTCTTCATTCTGCGTGGCTCGAGGATCATCAGTTGCAAGCTAAGAAGTATCAGGTTTTCGTTTCTTCGACTTACACCGACTTAGTTGAGGAGCGTCGCGAGGCTATCGAAGCTATCCTCGATCTCGATCATATTCCTGCGGGTATGGAGGGTTTACCTGCGATCGACATGGAGCAATTTAAGTACATTCAACGGGTAATAGATCAGTGCGACTATTACGTGTTGTTGGTTGGTGCCCGATATGGCGCCGCTAGATTCTCAGTACGACGTGAAGTTTACTTACTTCGGCCAGCGTGGGGAAACGGTAAATTCGTCAATCAAAATGACGTGGCGAGAGATATTTGTCGGCATCGCCCCAAAGTTGTCGATACCGCAAGTGCCAAAGAACCTCGCGATTTATCTGGAGCGCTATCTCAAGCAATCGGGGCGGTCTAATCGCAGCGGGATCGATCTCAACTCGGTCACCGCAGACCAGATCAGAGTACAGCTTGGAGCGTACGGTCTGATTAAGGAAATTCGTGGAACGAATACGAGTGGTGGTTTGGGCGAATGGCTCCAGCTCACGGAGCTGGATGACCGAATAATGAAAGAAGCGATGGTAGTCAAAGCGAAGGAAGCATGAGTCACTCGCTCGTTTCAGCGGAAACGCCTCAAGTGGCATACTGTCAGCGGCCCGCGGCCAGAAATTTCGTAGCTCGGTCGCACAACCCAGCCCCTATCCCTCGTATTGGTCCGGCTCCATCGCCCAGAACGACTGATCGTGGCCAGCCGCATAGTTCCGGTTGTTGATCGCCGGATTGCGATTGACCATCGGGCGCATGAACATCGGGTGGGTGGCGCTGCGCACTTCGTGCTCGACCGTGAACAGAGGCTTGCCGCTGTCGAGATCGACGATGTCGCAGAAGCGGTACTGGTACTGATTGTCCTCGCGCGAGACCAGATTGCGTGCGAGCAGCTTGCGGTACGGGCCGGAGAAATCGGTGATGTACATCTGCAGATGGTGGCCGTCATAGTCGCCTTGGGGCCGATCGGTCTCGCGGAACAGCAGATGCTGGTCGCGGCCCGTTTTCACGGCGGCGACCGTGCCGTCGCCGTTCCACAGCTCTGATGGCATGCCCATGATCTCGGGGTAGAAGGCACAGATGCGCGCGGCGGATCCCACCGGCACGTCGAACTCGACATAGGGAATGCCGAGCGCGACGCGGCCGAAGCGCGCGGCGTCGGGCTCGTAGCAGCGCAGGCGGTTGCCCCACGGACAAATCGCCTCGACATGGTCGTTGTGCTCGGCGAAGGCGAACGCAGTGCCCTCGAGCTTCTTTGCGACCGACGCCAGCCGGGCGAGCAGCGCCTCGCGGCCCGCGATGACCAGTCCGGTATGGCCGCGCAACACCTGCGGCCTGCCGCTCGGCAAATGAAACTGGCTGCGGCCGGCATTGATCCACATGTTGGTGTCGGACACCATCAGATAGGGATCGCGGGTGAGCCCGAGGCCTGTGACGTAGAACAGCGTGGCGAGGCGCTGGTCCGGGACCTGGATGTTGACGTGCTCGAAATGGATCGCGTTGCCGAGATCTTCTGCGGATCGATTGAATTGTTGCGGCATGGATGAGGCTCTGATGGGGGAGGGACCGATCCATACTAGAGCACAATTTCCGCCAGTCGAAATGATTCGCCGATCACATCTTGAGGGCAGGGCATGGCTTGAGGGAAGGGCGTGGCGTCCGTTGCCACCTTGCCGCAAATGCCAATCCCTGTAAGCTGACGAAAAGCACAAAGGAAAGAGATCGATGGGAGGGGTTCTGGACGGCGTCCGCGTTCTCGATTTCGGGCGCTATATCGCGGGCCCCTATTGCGCGACCTTGCTGGGCGAATTCGGCGCCGAGGTCATTCGCGTGGAGAAGCGCGACGGCAGCGAGGATCGCTTCGTGGCCCCGGTGGGCGAAAATGGCGAAGGCGCGCTGTTCCTTCAGGTCAACCGCAACAAGAAGTGCCTCACGCTCGATCCGATGAAGCCGGAAGGGCAGGAGGTGATGCGCCGGCTGATTGCGACCGCGGACGTGGTCGTCGCCAATCTACCGCCGCAGACCTTGCGCGCGATGAAGCTCGATTACGACTCGCTGAAGGCGATCAAGCCGGACATCATCCTGACGACGGCCACCGCGTTCGGCGGGCCGGGGCCATGGTCCGACCGCGTCGGCTTCGACGGCGTCGGCCAGGTCATGTCGGGCTCGGTGTACATGACGGGCGTAGGCGATCCGCCCTACCGGGCCGCGGTCAACTGGGTTGATTTCGGGACCGCGCTGCATTGCGCGTTCGGCACGCTCGCCGCGCTGATCGAGCGCGGCAAATCCGGGCGCGGGCAGATCGTCGAGGGCGCATTGCTCGCAACCGCCTTGTCCTTCACCAATGCCACGCTGATCGAGCAGGCCATCATCAACGTCAATCGGGTGCCGACAGGCAATCTCGGCCAGACCGCGGCGCCCGCCGACATCTACCGCACCAGGGACGGCTGGGTGCTGTGCCAGGTCACGGGGCATCCGCTGTTCAAGCGCTGGGCGAAACTGATGGGCGAGGAAGAGTTGTGGCTGGGCGATCCGCGCTTTGCCGACGACATCAGCCGCGGCAACAACGGCCCTGTCATCAGCGAGCGGATGGCGCGCTGGTGCGCCGAGCGCACCACGCAGGAAGCGGTCGACACCCTGGGCAAGGCCATGATTCCGACCGGCCCCGTGCTGAGCCCGCAACAAGCGCTGGATCATCCGCACATCCGCGCCGCCGGCTTCATGCAGGACGTCGACTATCCCGGTCTGCCGAAGCCCGCACCAGTGTCGCGGGCCGCCGTCCGCCTCTCGGAAACGCCCGGCGAGATCGCGACGCGTCCGCCGACGCTCGGCGAGCATACCGACCTTATCCTGAGCGAGCTCGGCTACGACAAGGCCGCCATCGCGGCGCTCCGGCAAGGCGGCATCGTCTAGCGGTGAACAAAGGTGTCCGCACGGCGGCTTGCCGTCGTGATCGCCGCGCTTTGCCGCACGTTGAGCAATTGCTGCAACGCCCGGGCATCGGCCGGCGCCGCGCTCTTCTGGTCGTTGTCGAAATAGACATAGACGTCGCAGCCCTGCCGCTTCCAGGACTTGATGCGCCGCGCCCATTGCGCCAGCGCGGGTTTCGTATAGTGCCCGTGATAACGCCCGCTGGGCCCGTGTCCGCGCACATAGACGAAGTCCGCCGTGCGCTTCCATGGCGCGGGCGCATCGTGATGATCGGACAGGCACAGCGACATGTTCTCGTCGGCCAGCATCCGCAAGATGCGCGGCTGATACCAGCTCGGATGACGGAATTCGAAACTGTAACGCCGCTTCCGCGACAACAGCTTGAAGAAACCGGCGAGGCGGTCCGCGTCGGCCTCGAATTGCGGCGGCAGCTGGAACAGGATCGGGCCGGCCTTGCCGCCGAGCCGTGAGATGCGATCCTCGAGCAGTTCGAGGCTGTTCACCGAGCGATCCGACAGGCGCTTCCAATGCGTGATGAATTTCGAGGCCTTCCAGGCAAAGACGAAATCGCGGCCGGTCTGCTCCCGCCACCCCTCGACGGCCTCCGGCGTCGGGGTGCGGTAGAACACCCCGTTCAGCTCGGTGGTGTCGAACTGTCCGGCGTAGTAGCTCAGCTGCTGCTTCAGCGTCACGCCCTCGGGAAAGAACGGGCCTCGCCAGGAGGCGTAATGCCAGCCGGAAGTTCCGATCAGAACGCGCGCCATGTTTGACGTGTCCATCCGTTGCGATTTGCCGGATTGGGAACGTCCGTGCGGCCGATACGTTGCTCGTGAGCTTGATCAACGCAGGACCGGAACCGATGTACGCGCTGTTCGAAGGCAACAAGCAGATCGGCGACCCCTTTCCCTCCGAGAAGGAGGTGTGGGAAGCCGCCTTGATCGAGGGGCTGGTGACCGACGTGCCGGTCGCGGACGAGGAGGGCGGCCGGCTTCTGCCCGCCGGCTATCACGTCGCGCAGGTCGAGGAGACGTTCGAGCCGAAGCCGGGCTGGAAGCTGCCGCGCGAGATTTCTTGAGCGGACCTAGTTCGAGGCCAGTGCTGTCTTGGCGACTTCCGCCATCCAGCCTGATGCCACCGGCAGGATGGCGTCGTTGAAATCATAGCGCGGGCCGTGCAGCTCGGCGCCATCACGCAATTCGCCATTGCCGATCCAGACGAAGGCGCCGGGGCGCCGCGAGAGAAAGTGGGCGAAATCTTCCCCGGCCATGCTGGGCGCGAGGTCGCGCCGCAACTCGGCCCGCACCTTGTCCGCGGCGAGGCGCGCGAGATCTGCCTCGGCCGGCGTGTTGATCACGACGCCGACGCCAATGACGATCTCGGGCGTCACCTTGACGCCGAAGCTCGTGGCAATCCCGGCGCAGATCTGTTCGATCCGCGCCACGACGGTGTCCTTTACCGCATCGCGATGGTAGCGCAGCGTGCCGCCGATCGAGACGCGTCCCGCGATCTGGTTGCGTGCCGTGCCGCCTTCGAGCGTGCAGAGCGAGAGCACGGCGGTGTCGAGCGGATCAACGCTGCGCGAGACGATCGATTGCAGCGCCACGATCAAATGGCCGGCCGCCATCACCGGATCGCGCGTCAGATGCGGCATGCCGGCGTGACCGGCATGGCCATCGATAGTGATGCTGACGCGCCCGCCGGAGGCCATGACGACGCCGTCATGGACCGCGATGGTGCCGGCGGCAAGGCCCGGCCAGTTGTGAAATCCGAACACCCGCTGCATCGGAAAGCGGTCGAACAGCCCGGCCGCGACCATCGTGCGCGAGCCGCCATAACCTTCCTCGGCCGGCTGGAAGATGAAATCGACCGTGCCGCTCCAGCTGGTGTCGGCGGCGAGCAGCGCGGCGGCGCCGAGCAGCGAAGCGGTATGCCCGTCATGGCCGCAGGCATGCATCACACCGGGATTTTGCGAAGCGTAAGCTAGCCCCGTATCTTCGGTGATCGGCAGCGCATCCATGTCGGCGCGCAGGCCGACGCGGCCCTGTGCAGCCCCTCGCGTGAGGGTCGCGACGATGCCGTGACCGCCAACGCCCGACACGAAGGGAATGCCGAGCTCGGTGAGCTTGTCTTGCACGAAAGCGGCGGTGGCTTTCTCCTGGAGGGACAGTTCGGGATGCGCGTGCAAATGCCGGCGCCACGCGGTCAGTTTCTGGTGCAGCTCGGGGCTCAAGGCGGGATTCTCTCGGATTGTGTGTCGGCGTCGACACCATAGCCGAATAACCGCAGCTTGCATCAAGCGTCAGCGAATGCCTCGCGTGCAGCAACGCGTTGGTGATTGCTGGTGCAAACCGACCGCGGTGCGCGCTCCACTTCACCTCTCCCGCTTGCGGGAGAGGCCGGGAGAGGGCTCGATCGTCATTGGGAATCTCACTGTGGAGACACCCTCTCCCCAACCCTCTCCCGCAAGCGTGAGAGGGGGCGCAGCCGCGGCCGCGGATCCGCGCTACGCCGACAGCTTCGCCAGCCCATTCCAGTCGAAGCTGATGCCGTGGCCGATCCGGTCCGGCGCGAGCGCCAGCCCGTCCTGCAGCACCAGCGGATGCTCGATATATTTGTCGAGCCCAAAACCGTGCGCCTCCAGATACGACCGGTTCGGGCAGGCTGCGAGCAGGTGCACGGTGATGTCGTGCGCGCCATGGCTGGTGACGGGCAGGTTGAACGCCTCTGCCAGCCGCGCGATCTTCATGAAGGCGGAGACGCCGCCGCAATTGGTGACGTCAGGCTCGGGATAGGACACTGCGCCTGCGACGATGTAGTTCTTGAACTCCCACAGCGAACGCAAATTCTCGCCCGCCGCGATCGGTACGCCGCCTGCCTGCATGATGCGGGCGTGGCCCGCGACATCGTCGGGAATGATCGGCTCCTCGAGCCAGGTGAGGTCGTAGGGTTGGAACGCGCGGGCGGCGCGGATCGCTTCCTCGACCGTCCATTTCATGTTGGCATCCACCATCAGCGGAAAGCCGTCGCCGAGATGTTGTCGCATCGCAGAGACCTTCGCGACGTCGGTTTTGAGATCGGGCCGGCCGACCTTCATCTTGATAGCGCGAAAGCCTTTGGCGAGATTGCCGTCGGTCTGCTTCAGCAGCGCCTCGACGGAGAGATCGAGGTCGATGCCGCCGGCATAGCATGGCACGCGCGCATCGAAGCCGCCGAGCAATCGATACAGCGGCAATTGCGCGCGCCGCGCCTTCAAATCCCACAGCGCGATGTCGAGTGCCGAGAGCGTCAGCACCGCCGGCCCGCCGCGCCCGCCGTAATGCAACGCCCACCAGACCTGATGCCAGATCGCCTCGGTGTCATCGGCCTCGCGGCCTTCGACCAGCGGCGGGATCTCGCGCTTGAGGATGTCGGCGACGGCACCGCCATTGCGCCCGACCGTGTAGGTGTAGCCGACGCCCTCGGCGCCATCGGCATCGCGGATGCGGCAGGTGATCAGCTCGAACGCCGCGATGTCGCCATGGGTCGAGTCGGAGAGCTTGACGGGGAGGGGGATCCGGTAGAACCCGGTCTCGATGTTTGCAATGCGCGGCATGATTTTCTTCCTGCGTTTTCTTTGCAGGCTAGCCCGAGGTTCGCGCCGCGGCAATGCGGTCGTTGCGACATCGCGGCGCATCTTGGGCAAGATCGCGTTGAGCTATTGCGCCGGCGCGCCGGCGGCCGGTCGCCGCGAAGCGTCCTCGGCAAGCTGCTGACCTTGAGCGAGCCTGCGCTCGATCATGCCCATCACGGTGGTCACGTCTTCGAAGGCGCGCGAATGCGCTTGTCCCCGTAAGCGGGTGATGTCGAACACCAGAATATTGGCCCGCGCCAGCTCGTCCCTGTAAGGCTCTTCCTCCGCGTTGACATCGCCAAGACGGGTGAGGCCGCCCGCGATCGACTTCGACAGCTTCAGCGCACCGTCATCCTGCGACAGGAACAGCGCGAAGCGCGGCCGCGACGATCCCATTTCCTGCATCTGTTCGCGAAACGCTGCGAAGTCGACATCGGGGGCCACCATAGCCACGTTCCTGATCTTGCCGCCGATCTTCCCAGTCCGGCGTGCCCTGGCCTGGAGGGCATTCAGCGTGATCAGGCAGCCCATGGAATGGCAGAGCACGGTGACCTCGCGGATTGCGGGGTTGAGCGCCACCTGCTCGATCAGCCCGTCGAGCGATCCGACGGATTCACGGGCGACCTCGCCGTCGCGCTCATAGGCGCGCAATCCGACCAGGCCTTGCGAGGGCCAAGAGAACAAGATCGGGATCACCGGGGCTCGCGAGTCCTGGACGATTTGCGCAAAGCGATAGACCGCATCGTCGAAGCGGTTGTTGAAGCCGTGAACGAAGATCATCGCCTTGCTGCGGCGGGTCTTCTTGGCGACACTGTTGATGGCGGTATTGAAGCCGGCCCTGTCGAGGTAGTCGGCCGAAACCGTGACGAACTCGCGGCGCGGATCGCCTGGCGGCACCGTCGGCCACTGGATCGCTCCGACCACGCGGGCCTCGTCAGGCGGAATTGAGACAGAGACCATCGCGTAGGACATCGCGGCGGCACGTTCGCGGCTGAACATGTCGCCAGTGTCGACGGCAGCGCGCTCGCGGGTCGTCGCAACAAGCACCGGAACACGCGACGTGCTCTCCGCGGCCTCGACCGGAACGAGCACGCCCTGCAAGGGGCGTCCTGCGCAGGACGCGCACGCCAAAAACACCATCAGGGTGCCCACGACGTGCCAATGGCTGCGGGGGAGGACCTCCGAACTCATACTGCGGCGAAGGATGGCAATGGGCCGTTGCCTCTGGTTTGCAATCTGCCGGCAGAGGATAACCTTCGGGCCCGACCTCGCTTGATCTAGATCAAGCACGGTCCGTGACGAATTGCTTTGGCATCCTACTACCGCATCGTCGCGAGCTGCACAGCCAGCGCGCAGGCGCGGTCATATTCGTCGAGATTGATCCATTCGTCGATCGTGTGCGCCTCGTTCTGGCCGGCGCCGAAGGTGACGGTCGGAACGCCGTGGCGGACCATCCAGTTGGCATCGAGGCCGCCATTGGCGGTGCGCACGTTCGGGGTGCCGCCGACGGCGGACACGGCCTCCACCGCGCGTTTGACGACGGGAAGGTTGTTCTTCATGCGGAACGGGAAATAATCGGTCTCGGCCTTGAACTTGACTTTGCCGGACTTGCCTTGCGCGTTGGTGACCTTCTTGGCCGCCTTCTCGAACGCGGCCTTGTAGGCCTTGGTGATCTCCTTGAAGAACTTTCCGTCGTGGCTGCGGCTTTCGCCGCGCACATGCACGTAGTCGGTGACAACATTGGTGGCGTCGCCCGCAGGCCGCCCCTCGCCGCCGGTGACGGGGCCGACATTGCTGGTTCCTTGTTGCTTGCGCTTGACCACCTTACCGAACCAGCCGCCGGCCTTCACGTCGGCCAGCGCAAGCGCGAGGATCATGGTCGATGAAATGCCGCGCTCCGGCGCGACGCCGGCATGCGAGGCGCGGCCGAAGATTTCGACGGTCCAGCGGTCGGCGCCGACGGCGCCGATGACGACGTTGGAGGCCGAGCCGCCGTCATAGTTGAACGCCATCACCGGCGAGCCGAGCTCGTCGAGCTTGACGTGGCGCGCGCCGTAGAGCCCGCTCTCCTCGCGCACGCAGAACAAAAGCGTGATCGGCGGATGATCGAGCTGCTGCTTCTCGAGCTCAGCGGCCAGCGTCACCAGCACGCCGCAGCCGCAGCGGTTGTCGCCGCCGAGCGCGGTCTTGGCATCATTGACGATCTTGCGGCCCGACTTCTTCGGCCTGGCGCCGGCGCACAGCGGCACGGTGTCCATGTGGGTCATGAACATGATGCGCGGCTGGTTGTGCAGCGCGCCGCGGCCGGGCAGGTCGACGATGAGGTTGCCGGTCTCGGTCGGCACGGGAATGCGGGTATTGGCGTCGTCGAGCCGGATCGCCTTCGCCGGAACGCCGCTCTCCTTCAGCGCAGCCGTGAGCTCACGCCCGATCGCGGCCTCCTGTCCGGTGACGCCCTCGACGGCGAGAAAGCGCATGAGGCGGTCGGTGGCGGCCTTGGTGTCGACAGGCATGAGATGTCCCCTTGATGCAGGGCTCTACTCTATCGCCGGTCTTGGCGAGGTATAGACCAAAAAAATCAGCGCGCCGACGCCAAGCATGGCTGCCATGAACAGCAGCACCGCCGGCAGCCCCGCGAAGGCGGCCACCGCGCCGGTGACCGACTGCATCAGCGCCGCGCCGAGGAAGAAGGCGAGGTTGATCGCCGCGAGCGCCTTGCCCGCGACCTGTGCGTCGACCAGCTGCCGCGACATGCCGAACAGCAGCGGCTGCGCCGAGGTCGCCAAGCCAATGAGCACGAACAGCACGAGGTCGTATTGCGGCGGCATCACGGGAAGGCCGAGCAGCATCGAGACGGCATAGTGCGGCGCCCCTAACGCCATCAGCGCCAGCAGCAATGCGCCGACCAGGTGCGTTCCGGCCACCAGCGCGCGGCGGCGGCCGATCCTGCGGTCGATCATGCCGACGAGAAGCGGACCGGCAATCATCGCGAGCGTGAACGCGCCGAGCTGGTTGCCGGCCTCGACTCGCGACAATCCCTTGACCTGCATCAGCCACGGTCCGCCCCACAGGCCGCGCAGCACCAGCGAGGTCGCGAGCGACACCAGCGCCAGCGCGATCAGGCCGCGCAAGGGCCGCGAGAGTCCGAGCCTGAGCACCTCGATCATCTGCGACAGCGGCGAGGACTCGTCCTTGTGCTCGGCGGGCTGGCTCGGCACCAGCAGGAACACCGCGAGTGCCACGGCGACGCCGCCGAGGCCTGCGATCCAGAACCCGGCGCGCCAGCCGTAGGTGTCGACCACGAAAGCGAGCGGGCTCGACGACAACAGCATGCCGATATTGCCGATCGAGAGGATCGCGCCGGACCACAACCCGAAGCGCGCGGCCGACAATTGCTTGGCCGCCAATGTCATCGGGCACATCAGCATGCCGGAGGTGGCGACGCCCAGCAGCACCTGTCCGACCGCGAAGCTTTCGGGTCCCGTCGCGAACCCCGACGCGATGGCGCCGACCACGGTTCCCGCGAGCAGGCTCAGCGACACCGGCCGCACGCCAAAGCGGTCCATCGCCGCGCCGACCGGGATCTGCGCGGCCGCAAACGCGAACGGGTAGACCGAGGTGAGGCTCGCCAGCGCCTGCGGTTCGATGCCGAAATCCGCCGCCATCAGGTCGAGGCTGACCGCCGGAATGGTGCGCAGCAAGGTCGAGAGCATGTGCCCGCAGGCGAGCGCGAGCAACGCAAGGATCAGCGCGCGGGTGGCTCCCGCGTCGTTGGTGGCGGCGGTGGTCATGGGCGTTCCGTCCCGGCAAGGTTTCGGGTGGGGTTACATGATTGGCGGGTGCATGCCAACATCGGGACCGCCATGGCCGCAATGTCGTGGATGCACAAGGCAACGGACGCGCAAGATCCTAAACGTGCAAGGCCAGTGACATCATGTATCTCGGCATCGACCTCGGCACCTCCGCCGTCAAAATCGTTCTGGTCGACGACGCGCAGCGCGTGGTGGCGAGCCGCAGCCGGTCGCTGACGGTCTCTTCGCCGCGTCCCGGCCATTGCGAGCAGGACCCGGCGCAGTGGATCGAAGCCACCTTCGCGACGCTGGACGCCTTGACGGCAGATCACGCGCGCGAACTGGCCGCGGTCGAGGGCATCGGCCTGTCCGGCCAGATGCACGGCGCGACGCTGCTCGACGCCGGTCACACGCCATTGCGGCCCTGCATTCTCTGGAATGACGGACGGTCCTTTGCGGAATGCGCCGAGCTGGAGCGGCGCTGGCCCGCCTTGCGGACGACGACAGGCAACAAGGCGATGCCGGGATTCACGGCGCCCAAACTGCTGTGGGTCGCCACGCACGAGCCGGAGATCTTCGCGGCGACAAAACTCGTGCTGCAACCCAAGGCCTATCTGCGCCTGGTGCTGACGGGCGAGGCGATCGAGGATGTCTCGGACGCCTCGGGTTCGCTGTGGCTCGATGTTGTCAGCCGCGATTGGTCGGATGAGGGGCTCGCCGCGACCGCGCTGTCGCGCCGGCAGATGCCGCGTCTGGTCGAGGGCTGCGCGCCGGCGTCACGGCTGCGGAGCGAGTTGGCGCAGCGCTGGGGCATGACCAGGCGGCCGATGATCGCCGGCGGGGCCGGCGACAATCCGGCAGGAGCCGTCGGCATCGGCGCCATCAATCCCGGCGCAGCCTTCATTTCGCTCGGAACCTCCGGCGCATTGCTGGTGCCGACCGAGACGATCGCGGCCAACCCGGAGCGGGTCGTGCACACGTTCTGTCACGCCGTCCCGGATAGATGGATTCAAGCCGGCGCGATCCTGTCTGCGGCTTCGTGCCTGGCCTGGATCGCGCGGCTGTTGGGGACCTCTGAGGCCGACCTGCTGGCGCCGCTCGGGTTGCGCCCGAGCGCGCCGTCGCCGGTCAGCTTCCTGCCGTATCTCTCCGGCGAACGCACCCCGCACGATGACCCGGATGTGCGCGGCATGCTCGATGGCCTCAGTCACGCCACCGATCGTGACGCGATCGTGCAGGCCGTGCTCGAAGGCGTCGCCTTCGCGCTTGCCGATTGCCGGGACGTTCTCGCCGAGACTGGACTGGTGATCGCGGAGGCCGATGTCATCGGCGGCGGTTCGCGGTCGCGGTTCTGGTTGTCGGTGCTGGCCAATGTCCTGAACATGCCGGTGCATCGCTTTGCCGACGGCGAGACGGGCGCGGCGTTTGGTGCGGCGCGGCTCGGCCGCCTCGCCGTCACCGGGGAGGCGATCGATGCCGTCTGCACCGCGCCACGGCGCGTCGAGACGTTCGAGCCCGACCGCGCGCTTGCACAAGCCTATGCCGAACGGCTTCCGCAATGGCGTCGCCTGTACCGGCCGCGGCGCTGATCGCGATACGCGATGATGTGGCGAAGAAAAGGCATCACGCGCGAGATCGGTTCCGTCTGCAAAAGATAAAAGCAGCGCCGGACCGTGCATCGGCGTGCGGGAGGTATTGCCCTGCGCCACAACCTTTTGTTTAATGCTTGCACCCGCGCCAGGGACCAACGAGACGCGGGTGAGATTGCGATGCCGCCGTCGGCGCGTCGGGGAGGTGTGATGAGCGAGCCCATCCTCGAGATGCGCCGGGTCTCCAAATCGTTCTTCAGCATCAAGGCGCTGCGCGACGTCGACCTCACCGTCTACGCGGGCGAGATCCACGCATTGATGGGCGAGAACGGCGCCGGCAAATCCACCCTGATGAAGATCCTGTCGGGCGCCTACCGGCCGGACCCGGGCAGCGAAATCCGCATCGACGGCCAGCCCGTGCAGATCAGTGGTCCGCTCGGTGGCCGCGCGGCCGGCATCGCGATCATCTATCAGGAGCTCTCGCTCGCCCCCAATCTGAACGTCGCCGAGAACATCTATCTCGGTCGCGAGGTCTCGCGCGGCGGCTTGCTGGCGCGCGAGGCGATGCAGGCCGACGTCGGTCCGATCCTGGCGCGGCTCGGCGCGGATTTCACGCCGCAGACTCTGGTCGCCAATCTCTCGATGGGCCAGCGCCAACTGGTCGAGATCGCGCGCGCGCTGCACGCCCGCTCCAGGATCCTGATCATGGACGAGCCGACCACCGCGCTGTCGGCCGGTGAGAGCGAAAGGCTGTTCGCGCTGATCCGCCAGCTGCGCGCCGAAGGTCTCGCCATCATCTACATTTCCCATCGCATGGACGAGGTCTACGCGCTCGGCGATCGGGTCACCGTGCTGCGCGACGGCACGCTGGTCGGTTCGCTCGACAAGGGCGACATCCGCGCCGACACCATCGTCCGGATGATGGTGGGACGCGACGTCTCCTCCTTCTACAAGAAGGAGCATGATCCCAGGAATGAGGCGCGGTCGGGAGCTCCGGTGCTCGCGGCCGTCGACATCGCCGACGGCAGGCGCGTCAAGGGATGTTCGCTGACGGTGCATGCGGGCGAGGTCGTCGGCCTTGCCGGCCTGGTCGGCGCCGGCCGCACCGAGCTTGCACACCTCATCATCGGCGCCGCGCCGATGGTCTCGGGCCATGTCGAGATCGACGGGCGCGCGGTCTCCATCCGCACGCCCGGCGAGGCGCTGGACGCCGGCATTGCCTATCTCACCGAGGACAGGAAGGCGCTCGGCCTGTTCCTCGACATGTCCTGCCTCGACAACATCAATCTCGCGGTGCTCGGCCGCGATGCGAAATTCGGCGGCATCCTCGACCGCGACAAGGCCCGCGACCGCGCCAAGCGCGCGTTCGCGGGGCTCGGCATCCGTGCTGCGAATGTCGGTGTTCCCGCCGGCGGGCTTTCCGGCGGCAACCAGCAGAAAGTGCTGCTGTCGCGGCTGCTCGCGATCGGCCCGAAAATCCTGATCCTCGACGAGCCGACGCGCGGCGTCGACGTCGGCGCCAAGTCCGAGATCTATTCGATCATCGACAATCTCGCGAAGTCGGGCACCGCGGTTCTCGTCATCTCGTCCGACCTGCCCGAGATCATCGGCATCTGCGACCGCGTCGTCGTGATGCGCGCAGGACATATCGCCGGACAGATCCGGCGCGACGCGACATCGCCGCTCAGTCAGGAGGACATCATGGCTCTCGCCACCGGAACGGAGCAGCTCGATGCCTGAGAACGGCGCTTCCGCGAAAGCGGCCCCCGTGGCGTCCGGTCTTGCCGCCGCGCAGGAGACGAAGCGGCAGCGGACGCGGATGATCATTCGCGCGGTCGGCATGCTGCCGGTGCTGCTGTTGCTGTGCATCGGCTTTCACTTGCTGTCGGACGGACGCTTCTTCACCGGCCAGAACATCGGCATCGTGGTGCAGCAGTCCGCGGTCAATACCGTGCTGGCCGCGGGCATGACCTTCGTCATCCTCACCGGCGGCATCGACCTGTCGGTCGGCTCCATCCTGGCGGCGTCAGCGATGGCCGGGCTGATCATCTCCAAATTCCCGGATCTCGGGGCGCTGTGGTTGCCGGCCGCGGTGCTCACCGGAGCCGCCTTCGGCATTCTCAATGGCGGCTTGATCGCGCTGTTACGCCTGCCGCCGTTCATCGTCACGCTGGGGTCGTTGACCGCCGTGCGCGGCGCGGCGCGGCTGCTCGGCGCCGACACCACGGTGTTCAATCCGTCGATCCCCTATGCCTTCATCGGCAACGGCGCCTTGACCCTCATCCCCGGCGTATTGTCGATTCCCTGGCTCTGGGTGATCGCGTTGCTGGTCATCCTGGTGTCGTGGCTGGTGCTCAAGCGCACCGTGCTCGGGGTCCACATCTACGCGGTCGGCGGCAATGAGAGCGCGGCGCGGCTCGCCGGCATCAAGGTCTGGGCCGTGCTGATCTTCGTCTATGGCGTGTCCGGCCTGCTTGCGGGCCTCGGCGGCGCGATGCAGGCGGCGCGGCTCTATGCGGCCAATGGCCTGCAGCTCGGCCAGTCCTACGAGCTCGACGCCATCACTGCCGTGATCCTGGGCGGCACCTCTTTTGTCGGCGGCATCGGCTCGATCTGGGGAACGCTGGTCGGCGCGCTGATCATTGCCGTGTTGTCGAACGGCCTGATCCTGATCGGCGTGTCCGACGTCTGGCAATATGTGATCAAGGGCCTGGTGATCATCGGCGCGGTGGCGCTGGACCGCTATCGGCTGCAGGGCTCGGCCCGGACTTGAGAGCAAGAAATGCAGCGGGCGCTGCGCCGTCATGTTCATTCCGTCACGGCAACTGGTCGCCGTACCGGAGATTCAATAGACCAGGGAGGAAGCCAATGTTGAAGTCGATCTCGTTTGCCGGCGCCGCGATGGCGCTCGTCCTGAGCTCCGCGCCGTCCGGTGCCAAGGAGCTCAAGTCGATCGGCGTTTCGCTGGGCTCGCTCGGCAATCCGTTCTTCGTCGCGTTGTCGAAGGGTGCCGAGTTCGAGGCCAAGAAGACCAACCCCAACGTAAAGATCACGACCGTCGGCTTCGAATATGATCTCGGCAAGCAGGTCACCCAGATCGACAATTTCATCGCCGCTGGCGTCGACCTGATCCTGCTCAACCCCGGCGATCCCAAGGCTGTTGGCCCGGCGATCAAGAAGGCGCAGGCCGCCGGCATCGTCGTCGTTGCCGTCGACACCGCGGCCGAAGGCGCCGACGCCACCGTGACCACCAACAACGTCCAGGCCGGCGAGATCTCCTGCCAGTACATCGTCGACAAGCTCGGCGGCAAAGGCGACGTCATCATCGAGAACGGCCCGCAAGTTTCCGCGGTGATCGACCGCGTCGTCGGCTGCAAGAACGTGCTCGGCAAGAATCCCGGCATCAAGGTCCTGTCCAACGACCAGGACGGCAAGGGCTCGCGCGAAGGTGGCCTCACGGTGGCGCAGGGTTATCTGACCCGCTTCCCCAAGATCGACGCCATCTTCGCCATCAACGATCCGCAGGCGATTGGCACCGACCTTGCGGCGCGCCAGCAGCAGCGCACCGGCATCATCATCACCGCGGTCGACGGCGCACCCGACATCGAAGCCGCCCTCAAGGACCCGCAGGCGACGCAGATCCAGGCCTCCGCCTCGCAGGACCCGTTCTTCATGGCCCGCCGCGCCGTGCAGGTCGGCGTCAACATCCTCAACGGCCAGAAGCCGGCCTCCACAGTCGAGCTGCTGCCGTCGAAACTGGTGACGCGCGACAATGTCAAAGACTACAAGGGCTGGACCTCGGATCGGTCGCAGTAACGGGCGGGAGACGGCCGGCGCCGTGCGCGGCGCCCGTCGGCTTGCGTGGTGCGGTGTTAGCTGGGCGTGCAGCGATTGACCAAGGCTGGGTCGGCCGCGCTCTCGTTAAGCTCGTGATCTTGAGGTCAGAGACTCAATCTCGTCTCTCATCATATTCGGGGGCTGGACCAGCCGACGTCTGCTTTTCGACACCGAGCGGACCCCTGACTTTCAATACAGCTTGTGACCAACTACCGATGTCCGGCGACTGCACAACGATAAACCGAATAAGCTCTGCTCACCTACCCCATGGTCCGAACCTGAAATTCACGCCAACCATGGCCGTATCTATCCGGCGGCTAACTCGAATAGGCTCGATGAAACCAAACGCATCCTGTGTGTTGAGCGTCTGCGTACCGAAATCCATGTGGTCGTACTCCACGAAGACCGACCAGTTCGGCGCGAACAGATATTCGAGACCGCCTCCGACAATCCAGCCGGACCGGGTCTCGGCACCTGTGTAATTTGCGACGCCCATTCCAGTGATCGTGTAGTCAAGCTTTCCATGCGTCCAGGCCGCACCGCCCTTGGCGTAAAGAAGCGCCTGCGGAACGACCGCATAGCCAACCCGCAGCGTTGCGGTCGTAATCCAGGAGGTCCTCGCACTTAGGTCAAAGATGTTCGGGAATTGAGGGTCGGCTGGTCCTGGCACCACGTGGTTGCTGCCGCGGAGATCAGCAGCCTGGAACATGCCTTGCGCGCCGATCACCCAAGATCCCGCCTGATAATCGCAACCAAGCTGACCGCCACCGAGCACGCCCGAATTGCGCTCAGACCCTAGATCGAAATTTGGCAATCGTTGCGGGTTGACGTTGGTGTAACCTTGGCGGTCCCAGCCACCGCCGATATTTCCGCCGATGAAGCAACTCGTCCAGCTATAGATCGGAGCCGCCGCGGCCGGAGCTTTGGTGTAGGGGCGCGTGCCCAGATCAGCAGCCTGCGCTGTCGTTGCGGATACCGCGAGCGCAGCCAGCGCAATCCCCAAGAAATTCCGAAAAGACATCGCTGCCCCCAATCATCAAAGCAGAGTTTTTATCAAACATAGACGACCTGTATAACAAGCCCGCCGCGCATGTGTCGGTTTCCAAAGTGTCTGCTGCGCTTTTAGTTGGAGCTATGTTGCTTTGACGCGACACTGGTTTACGGCGCCATTGAGAGGACTATGCGGACAGCATCGTAGGGACCAAGCCGCTGATGGCCGCGATCGTGGCCTGAGACCGAACCGTCCTGGCTCCTCACCGCCCTCCCGGGGAAAGGTGTTTTTACACAGCCAAGACCATTAGCGGACCTCGCGCCGCTTTGGCTCAGGTGCGGACATCAAGTTGTCGTCGGACAATCCCAACGGGTCCCGCAGCGGCATCGTGTGTTGGTGGGTTGCGCCGCCGCGTCAATGCGTTACCACGATGAAGTCCGTGTCTTTTCCCGTCTCCTGGCTAATTCCGTTGTCGGAAACAATCAACGAAGAAGCCGGCGTCAGGAGTTCAGAGATCTTCTCAACCGTATCCTGGGGCATTTCGATACGGTTGAGCGCAGCGTTGGCTTTGTCGGGTAACGGTTCCGGCGCGGTTTGCTTCGCGGGCGCTTCTCGCCGTTTCGTGGCAGCTTCGGACATACGGGGCAATTCCTCCGGCATCGACACGACGCTCCAGCGAATAGCCGTTCCCTCGTTCTGGAATTCCATTGCGGTAAACACGTGCGTTCCCAGCGGCTCCTCCGGATTTTCGATCTTGACCGGGACATCAAACAACGGCGTGAAGCCCTGACGTACGAACAGCTTGCTCAACTTGCGAGTGACGAAGATGGAGATCGGGACGATCTTTTTAGGCCCGCTTGCAGCGGGAGCCGAGCCTGGCTCCTGGAGACTGGCGGCTTCTGGAGTCTCGGCGTTTGACACCAGTGATCCCTGCGTTGCCGCGGCTGCATCGATGCTCTTGGTTGCGACGGTGGCACTCTGGAATTCGGACGAACCGGACGCGGCTTTCGGTTGAAAAAGATGCGGATTGGCTATCTCGACCGGCTGGACATCACCATGCGCAATGATCACCCGCGTGCCGCGCTTCGTGAGATGCCAGAGTCGAACGGCAAAATCATTTTTCAAACGGATGCAGCCGTGTGACGCTGGATGCCCGGGCACGACACCGGCGTGCAACGCTATCCCTGACCAGGTGATGCGTTGCATGTAGGGCATGGGGGCGGCGCTATAAATATTTGAACGGTGCCATCGTTCTTTGCTGATGACGCTGAACACGCCGAGGGGCGTCGGATGCCCCTCCATTCCCGTGGACACCGAAGAGCGTGCAATCAGCGCCCCGTTGTCAAAAAGCGAGACCCGTTGGTCTGCGATCGAGATGATGATCTGGAGCGGGCCCTTCGGAAGGGGCTCCGGCCGAACGCTCTTCGCCGTTTCAGAGCTTGTCTGCCGGTGGTGGTGCTTGTCCTTGTACGGAGCGTATTGGCTTCGCCAGAACGTGTGTTGGGGTCCAAACAGAAATTGAGCGTGTGCGATCCCCGCAGGGAGCATGAAAATGGCGAATACAGCGGTGGTTATCGCGCGCTGCATTGCTGGTAATTCCTTAACGAACATCGCCCGGTCCCGTAGGCGCGACTCCATCGTTTCGAGACGATGCGCGAAGCCGAAGCCTGATGCGTCATCCTGACGGCGCGCCAAGCCTCTCCTCCAAATCTGGTCGCAGTGGGTCGAAAATTGGACGGTACTCACAATTACCGTGCGAGTTGCCGCTGAGACGGGCGCAATGGCTTGTGATCGACGCGTTGCAATCGGGCAACACGCTTCGGAAAAATTGACGAGCGGCGGTTCGCGCCATTGCGCGGCCCACATTGATCCCAAGGATGAGCCTCTTCGCATGCTTGGCTTTTCTACACGCTCCGGTGGAGCCTATGGGGGCGACGGCATCATGAACCCGCGGCGATTTGCGATAGTGGCGCCGACATTTTGCGGAACGGTCGTTCTCGCGGGGTGGATCGCTGGCTGGCTGGCTGGCTTCGGTCCGGCCGGCACCGAAAACTCCCGCGCGGTGACAATCCAGCAGCGCACAGCATCCCTCGCCGCCAGCGCGAGGCTCGCGGATGAACCGCAGGCAATCGCAATGGGCAACACCGGGCCCGCGAACGCCGCTGTTGCTAGCGCCGAAGTGGCGACGGCCGCTGAGCCCGCGGCAGGGACGGCCACCGACACGACGGTGGCCTCGGACAAATCGGAATCGATCGTCGTGGCCGCGTTGCCCGATCCGTCGCAAACGCTGTCGGCCGATTTACCGCCTGCGCAGGACACGGTGGACCTGGGCCACCACGATGTCGCCCAGCCGGCGCCGACCACGTGCGGTGCATCCGGCGGTGCCTCCAGCACGGGGCCGCAGGATTTCCGGTATCTCATTTGTTATGTCTGGTCCGAACTGCCGCCTGCCGAGAAGCCGGCGGCGATCGTCTTGCGTTCGTTCAAGGACATCCCGGTCGGAACGCCGGTGGAAGAGATCAAGCGCGCGTCCGACGCTTTCGGTCTGGATTTCAATTTCATGAAGGCCGTGGCCAAGGTCGAGTCCGGTTTCGATCCCAAGCAGCGCACCGGGTCGTATATCGGGCTGTTCCAGCTGAGCAAATACGAGTTCAGAAAATTCGGCGCCGGAGACATTCTTAATCCCCGCGACAATGCCGTCGCGGCAGCCTACAAGGTCATCACGGAAGGCATTCTATTCCAGTGGGTGACGCGCAGGAAGCCGGACTTGAACGATCTTTACCTGATCCATCAGCAGGGCTGGGAAGGCGCCGCGGAGCACCTCAGCCAACCCAATCGCATCGCCTGGAAATCGATGTGCGCCACCGGCGAAGGCAGGGAGAAGGGCGAAAAATGGTGCAGGCGCGCGATCTGGGGCAATACGCTTCCGGCCGTCAAAGAGGCGTGGAAATCCGTGGACAAGCTGACGTCGGAGGCGTTCGTCGGAATGTGGCGCGAGCGGGTTGCTCATTTCCAATCGAAATACATGGGCACCGCGACCGCCGACGCCGAGCGGGCGCAGGCACCAGTGAATATCCGTTGAGTGGCTAGCAGGCGTTGCCGCACCCGCGGGCGAACGGGGTTTCACCGTCGCCGGTCGCGCGGATGCACTTTACATCGTCAACGACGCGCTCGGGTCGTTCCTGCTGCTAGCGAGGCGATCGATCGGGTGCCGATGTCTGCTTGTGGTCCGAAAGCGAAGTGTCCGGCACGCCGGCAGCTAGGGCCATAGCGGACATCGAGAATACGCGGGCAAATCGACGCGAGTGACCCGAAGCGGAGCATTTGAAAGTGAAGTCAAGTCATGATTCCAGGCATGAAGCACCGGACGCGCGGATGGCCGTCTATGTAATGCCTCCAGACCATTGTACGGCCGAAGCGGTTTGGTTCTGTGACAACCGCACCGTCAGGTACGAGCACCCATTCGCCGTCGATGAGGACGCGGTAACGGCCCCGACTGGACTCCCAATCGGCATCGGACACGATGTATCCATCGGCATCGGTACAGCACTTTCCAAATTCGCTCTGCAAGCTTTCAAACCACGACTTCAGCGGAGAGTGGTCGTATCGGCCATCGTCGCGTGCAAGTACCGGCGTCAGTAGCAACGCTGAACCCAGCAACGATGCCGCAAGTTTCGCTGGAAACATCTGTTTGCCTCCGCGATATTCGCCGGCCGATCCGCTGGCTTGGTGCGGCTTAGGCTGGCAACCCGGAAACCAAGTCCGTTGCAACTGCCGCTGACGAGTGTCGATAGCTACAATCGCTCGATGCTGTGATGGGACAGTTCATTCCCATCGCCTACTGACGTGAGTCCGGCCATTCGAGCGAAGGTTCAAATACGCCAACGCTTCAACTAAAGGTCAGTGCAGCTGCTTCTTTGGCCTAGCTTGCACCTTGGCCGACCTCCAGGCTGGCGCCGGGCTTGTCCGCTCAGGACGGCGCAGCCGACCAAAGCCATCACAGACTTATGGAAACGACCCGCGGTGCAAGTCTGCAGGGCATCTGTTGCGGGTCTCAGCAAGCGTGTTCGTCAACAACGATTGCGGTCTTCGCTGGTTCGCCTTCAAGGTCTATCCGGCAACTCACGACAGCTCCCCAAGTAGCTTCAACGCATCATTCAGCAGCTCCCGGTCCTGCCTTCGTTCAGCGGCCGCATCACGCGTGAAGGCACCATGCGTCCGCGCATTCTGATTTCCCCTCGGCGCGCCCGATCTGCGTGCGCCGCCGTGCATGCGGCAGCGAGACTTGCCATGCACTGCGGGTGAGCGGCAGGTCGTGCCGTTTCGCGTTTCGGCGCCACAGCGCGGGCTCGTCCACATCGCGCTCGTGTTGCGGACGTGATTGCCGCTCATGCGTCGGCGCCTTGCCTCGATTCGGCCCTTTTGCATTCGCCGGCCTCGCGCGGCGGGACCGTTCCAGCGGCCGTCGCAAGGTTCGGCTCCGCGACGATCATGCTGGCATGTTGCGTGACGTTGCCCACGATCGCCCTGCCGCCATCCTGCACCGACAAATTCCGGACCGTGATCGCACGCTCGCCGTTGTTGCGGTGGCGGCTGAGTGCCTCGATCTGGCTTGCGAAGGTGCGGGCCAGCCGGGTCAGCGCGCGTGTGAGGTTCTCCTGCTGCGGGATGTCATCGGTGAGGGCGAGACGGCACGCGGAGCGCATCGCGGCGGCGTGAACGGACACCATCTGTACCGCGAGCATGGCCTCGATCGAGTCCTTCGGCGCGATGCTCTTCACCAGCGAGATCATGAAGGCGAGATTGGCTTCATCGGGCTTCCGTCCGGTCATGCTGGCCTTCACCAATTGCCTGAGCAGACCATGCAGCGCGTCGCAGTCGGCGGCACCGAGCGCCTCGGCGAGCAACCGTTCGCCGGCTTGCGGATCGGCATGGAGGATCGCAATCCGACGTTTGTAGAGCTTGACCCGCGGGCTCGCGGCGGGGCCGCTGCGATCGTTTGCCGCAACCGGCAGCGTGCTCTGGCGTTTCGAAGATGTCGTCATGTGCTGTGTCCTTTGCCCGCACGGGCGCGTTGCGCGCGACATCGATCGCTCGCCTGCTGCGCGCCTGTGAGATTTTCGAGATGTTGATGAAGGGCTTACGCGCAATCGCCACGCGACGCCCGTGGTCGGGCGGCGTGGAGGCTGACGATTGTTGCGATGATGGCATTCTGCCGGTGTTTTGCCCGACGAGTCAAACGAAGATTGCGAAGCGCGCAATCCTCGTTCGTCCAAGTCCCCGTTCGTGCAAGTGCTTGATCTCGCAAGCGTCGGCTACTGTGCATGGGGTTGTTTTTGCGTTTTTTGTTTTGAAGCGGCCCTGACCTGCCGCGCGACGGAATGCCAGCCTGCAAACGCGATTGCGAAATCCGGCGCCGCCGCTCATCATGATCCGCGAATCCGCTGCGTCATGGCAAAGCGGCGCGGTTCGTCTGGGGAGAGAACGAATGCAACGAACGCTTCGCCTGCTGGCGATCGTCGCCGGATTGTGCGTGACGACCGAAGCCCTCGCGCAAAAATATCCGGTGCGGCCGGTCAAGATCATGGTCGGCTTCAGCGCGGGCGGCCCGGTCGACGTCGTCGCGCGCATCGTCGCCGATCGGCTGAGCAACAAGCTCGGACAAGCTTTCGTGGTCGAGAACCGCGCCGGCGCCAACGGCATGATCGCAGCCGAAGGCGTCGCCCGTGCAGAAGGCGACGGCTACACGATGCTGGCCTGCAACTCCTCCACGATCACGCTCAACAAGACGCTGTTCAGGGATATCCGCTACGACCCGGACAAAGACTTCGCGCCGCTGACCACCGTCGTGTCGGCGCCGCTCGTGCTTGTGGTCAATCCGGAGAATCCCAAGACGGCCAACATCAACACGGTCGCCGATCTCGTCGCCGCGGCAAAGGCCGCGCCCGGCGCGCTTGCCTACGGCTCCGGCGGCAACGGCAATCTCGCCCATCTCGCCATGGAGCTGCTCAGCCAGAAGGCCGGCGTCAGGATGATCCACGTGCCCTATCGCGGTGGCGCTGCGTCCGAGGTCGGTATCCTCGCGCAGGAGGTGCTGGCGGTGTTCGATCCCTTGTCCGCCGTGCCGCTCGTGAAGGCCGGCAAGCTGCGCGCGCTCGCGGTGTCCTCAGCCGAGCGGCTGCCGGCGCTGCCGGATGTGCCGACCGTCGCGGAAGCCGGCTATCCCGGCTTCGACATCTCGTTCTGGGTCGGCTTCTTCATGCCGAAGACAACGCCCGCGCCGACGCTGGAGATGCTGCACCGGGAGATCATCGCGGCGGCGGCTGATCCGATGTTGAAAGAGCGGCTGGAGACGCAGGGCGTCGTGAGTGTGCTCAGCCCGGCCGAGTATTCCGTCAAGATCGCGAAGGAGACCAGGGAGCTCGCCGAAGTCGTGGCGGCCGCGAACATCAAGGCGGAGTAGGGCGTCTGCTTCGTGTGATGCCGACCACCTCAGCCAGCCGCTCGAGCAGCGGGCGCTGTCCCGCGTTGATCTTCTCGTGCGCTTCTGCGAGCGTGAACCATTCGGCACGATCGACCTCCGGGAAGGTCTGACGTTTGCCGCTGCGCGGCGGCCATTCCATTTCGAAATTGTTGCTGCGAATGCTGCGCACGTCGAGGTCGAACTCGGCCCCGAACGCGGTGACGATCTTGCCGCCGCGCTGCTTGATCTGACCAAGCGAAGTCAGCGGCGTGGATAGCTCAAATCCAAGCTCCTCGGCAAATTCCCGTTGTGCGGCGATGTCTGCGTCTTCTCCGTCGGCGTATTCGCCCTTCGGGATCGACCAGGCGCCGAGGTCCTTGTTGCGCCAGAACGGTCCGCCGGGATGAACGAGGAGAACCTCGATTCCCCGGCGCTTCCGATAGGCAATGATCCCGGCGCTCTTCGATGGCATCGCAGGTTCCGTGCAGGCGGCGCATAGCGTAGGTCAATTGGCCAGCGTTTCAACTGTCCACGGCCGCCAGAAGCCGCTCCATCGAGCGGCTTCCGGATTTCGCATCAGCCCGAAGATCGTTCGCGCGCTGCAACACGGATGGCGCGGGCCTTCGCGCTCTTTCCCGCCGCGCGCGCCGCGATCATGCTGCGTGCCTTGCCGTGGGTGCCGTTCCGGATCAGGGACGCGAGCCGCTTGCGTGCGCGGCTGGTCGTCAACCGGGCCGCCAGTTGCTCGGCCTTGCGAATGATGGTCGTGACAGAGGGCGTCAGGTTCACCGGAACCCAGGCGACGTCTTTCGTCTTGGACAGGCTGCCGATGCCCTCGCATGGAGCTTCGCGCGGCAGGTCGATCCGGATCGCGAGGGCTTCCGTGCGCTCGGTCCAGTCTTCGGCTTTGGTGCCGGTGATGATGCGGACATAGTCGCGGGTCTCACGCGGCAGCTCGGTCTCTTTGGCGAGCCATTTCTGGATCCGGCCGGGACCTGCGTTGTAGGCGGCTGCGGCAAGGCCGAGATTGCCGAAATCGTCGCGCAGCTTGCGCAGGAATTTGGCCGATGCCGGCAGCGCCTTCATCGCGTCGAACGGATCATCCAGCCCGACCTCCGCTGCGGTTTCCGGCATGAACTGTGCGACGCCCTGCGCGCCGGCCTGGCTGACCTCGTTCGACTTGAAACGGCTCTCCTGCCAGATCAGGCGTGCGAAGAACGGCACCGGAATGCCGCTGGCTTCGGCTGCGCCACGAAGCGCGTGGCAGAAGCGCTCCGTCGGCGAAACTGGCGCCTGCGCGACGGGTGCGACCGTATCCGGCGGCTCGGGTATCTCCTCATAGGCCGCACGTGCATTGGCAAGCTCGAGCGCCTGCACGCTTGCGAGGAACAGCTCGACCACCGGAACAAGTGGCGCGGCCTGAGTGTTTTGAAGAACGGTGTGGTCGAAAGCCGATGTTTGGCGGGACGCCGACGGATCGAAGTCGCACATCAGAATCATGAACGCGGCGCAAGCCGCGACGACAAATCGCATTTGCTGGAGCAACCTCGAACTGTGGGTGAACTGCCAGCGGTGCGCCGGCGATAAAGAGTTATTAACCGAGCGATTGCGGCAAAGCTGCGGTCTCGTCGGTTCCGCCGGTGTTACTACGGTGTTCCCGCCGGGAAACTCTTTTATCCGCGAAGTTGCGGGCATTGGCAAATTGGGACGAGCGAGATGATGCGATGGATGCTTGGCGCGGTGATTTCGCTGTCGGTGATCGCTCCGGCGCTTGCGGGCAATCTCGATGCAGCAGCGGTGAACGACGCTGCGCGTCCCGCAAAGCAAATTGCCAGCGACAAGCTCAACGCATCGATCGTGAAGCTTCAGATTCTGCTCGACCGGGCCCGGTTCTCGCCCGGGGAGATCGACGGCAAGCTCGGGGAGAACGCGCAGAAGGCGCTGAAGGCATTCGCCGAGCAGAACGGCGTTGCGTCCGACAAAACGATCGCACCGGAGCTTTGGGACAAGTTGAACGCCGCGAGCGAAGGCCCCGTCGTCGTCGAATACAAAATCACGGATGCGGATGTGAAGGGCCCGTTTCTGAAGGAGCTGCCCGGCAAGCTTGATGACATGAAGCCGTTGAAGGCGCTGAGCTACACCAGTCCGCTCGAAGGTCTTGCCGAGAAATTCCACATGAGCGCGGATCTGCTCAGGGCGCTCAACCCGGACAAGGCCTTCGACAAGTTGGGAGCGACCATCGTCGTTGCAAACGTTCCAGCCCGGCGAGAGCTTCCGCACATCGCGCGGCTCGACATCGACAAGAAGGACGGCACGCTGAAAGCATTCGACGATGGCGGCACCCTGATCGCGTTCTATCCCGCGTCAATCGGAAGTCCGGATCGTCCCACGCCGAGCGGTACGCTCAAGGTCACCAGCACCCATGAGAATCCGGTCTATCACTACAACCCTGACTACAAGTTCAGAAGCGTCAAATCGAAAAAGCCGTTCGACGTTCAGCCGGGCCCGAACAATCCGGTGGGAGCATACTGGATCGGGTTGTCCGCGCAGGGTTACGGCATCCACGGAACGGCGGAGCCCGACAGGGTCAGCAAGTCCGCGTCGCATGGCTGCGTCAGGCTGACCAATTGGGACGTGCGCGCGCTGGGCGAGCACGTCAAGCGCGGCACACGGGTGGTCTTCCTGGATGCGCCGACGGACTCCTCGTCCAGGCAGCAGGTGAAGTCCGCCGGCAAGCGCGCCTCGAACTAGTCTTTGGGAAAGTCCTTGCGCATCGCGATCTCGGCGGCATCGCCGGGCGATAGCACGGTCTGGTCGAACGCTGCTTGCGGCCTCGTCATGATATCGTAAAGCGAGATGCCTTTGATCGGCTTGCCCATGAGCTCGCGGACGCAATCGGCGAGCGTGCCGTTGTAGACGAGATAGGGCGGACCTCGATCCTTCTGCCTCTCGCCTTTCAGTGACGGCCACTTTTTCAGTTCGGCCGGCGCGTCATAGGCGATCGGCGATTTCTCTTTAAACATGCGCTTGGCCCCTGAAGGCGCGGGTAGCCCAGAAGCCTAGGGCGGCCCGGTAAAACGCTTGTTAAAGAATTAGTTCAAATCAGCCGGCAACAAAGGCGAGCAGGGTGCCGTTCGCCTTGGCCGGCGGTACGCAGATCGCAGACCCGCTGCGCACCGCTGCCGAACCGAGCGCCTTCTCGGTGGCCGCGAGATCGCCGCTCACGAGCACCAGGGCCGCGCCACCGCGTTCGGAAAGACCCGCGAGCGGCACGCCGGGACAGCGTTTGCCGAGCTGCTCCAGCGTCAAATAGACAAAGTGGGCACGATCGCCACCGGAGGCCACGGTCACCGCGCCGTCGGCCTCGGCCTTCGGCTCGCGGTCGATCAGCCGCCCCAGATGCGCGGCTTCCTTCGCAGGCTCGGGCGCAGCGATCAATGTCTGCTTGATGCGCTTTGCCGCATTGGCGTGCTTCATCAGCTCGGGAATCCACACCGTCTCACGCGTCTTGTGCTGGCAGGCGAAAATGCGCACGCCGCCGGGCGCTTCCGCGGTCGGCCACATGAAGGTGCGGAATTTCGCCGCCGAGATCGTGCCGTCAGGCAGCGTCACGGGCCGCTCGAAATCGGTCGGGCCGATCGGCTCCAGGCCGCGCGCGCGGATTTCCTCCGCGCCGGCGGTGGAATCGACCGCGGTGAAGGCGATGCGCTCGATGCCTTCGCGGCTGTCCAGGAAGGCACGCGCCGGCGCGTTGTGCTCGGTCGCCGCGAGCACGCCGAGCAGCTCCATATAATCCGGGTCGAACATGATGGTGTAGTTGCCGGTGCCCATATGTGCGCTGTGGGTGCCGCGGGGCGAGATGGTGAAGCCGAGCTGCCGGTAATTCTCGGCGGCTTTGTCGAGGTCCTGAACCATGACCACGGCGTGGTCGATACCGATGACGTTCTTGAGGGCCACTGTTCTCATCCCCGAATGCAAACTGACTTCAGGCCGCGCCGGGCCGCTGCTTCTGTCTACGCCGGATAGGCGGTCAAGTCATTTTCAAATCGGCCGGGAAGGGCAGAATTTCATTCCGCGAAACGCGATATCGATGCGCGATGGCGTCAGCGCGCCTGCTCGATATAGGCGGCGAGGGTGGCGCGCTCCTCGCTGGTCATTTCGGTGATGTTGCCCGGCGGCATCGCATTGGACCAGGCGGCGACGCGGCCGATCAGGCGGATGTTGCGATGGATGTGCTCGGGCGCGTCGAGCAATATGCCCTTCGGCGCGGTGATGATGCCGGCCCAGACCGGCTCGGCGGCGTGGCACATGCTGCAGCGGGACATCACGATCTCCTCGACATTGGCAAGCGTCGGCTGCGCTGACATCGCGCTTGCCTTGACCTCGCGCGGGCCGGCCGCCGAGAGAAAGAGAATTGCGATCACGCCGACCGCTGCGATGCCCCACACCCACCACGGCGATCTGCGCCCGGCATGCCCCTCGTTGAAGAAGTGCCGGATCACAGGCCCGAGCGCCAGGATGATCGCGACGATGATCCAGTTGAAGCGGGTGGCGTAGAGCAGGGGGTAGTGGTTGCTGATCATCAGCACGACGACAGGCAGCGTCAGATAGTTGTTGTGAACCGAGCGCTCCTTGCTGGTCTTGCCGAGCTTTGGATCGGGCGCCTGGCCCGCGATCAAGGCGGCTGCGATCTTCTTCTGGTTCGGGATGATCAGCGTGAAGACGTTGGCGACCATGATGGTGCCGATGATCGCCCCGATCTGATTGAACGCGCCGCGGCCGCTCAGCACATGGGTGAAGGCGTAGGTCAATCCGACCAGGAACAGATAGCCGCCGATCGCGAAGGGCAGCTCGCGCTGCGCGAGCCCGGTACGGCAGGCCCCTTCATAGAGCAGCCATGCCAGCGCGAGGCTGCAGAGGCTGAACAGGCCGGCCTGGAATGGCGTGAGGTCGAGGATCGACCTGTCGACCAGGAACAAATCGGCCTCGAGATAATATACCACTACCATCAGCGCGAAGCCGGACAGCCATGTTGTGTAGGCCTCCCATTTGAACCAGGTCAGCTCGTCCGGCATCTGGGCGGGTGCGACCAGATATTTCATGATCCAGTAGAAGCCGCCGCCATGGACCTGCCAGGCTTCGCCCTGCACGCCGTCCGGGAGATCGCTCCTGGGCTTGAGGCTGAGGTCGAGGGCGATGAAATAGAAGGAGCTGCCGATCCAGGCCATCGCGGCGACCACGTGCAGCCAGCGGAGCAGCAGGCTCGCCCATTCCGATATGATGGATCCCCACATGATCACCCCGACAGATGCGACCCCAATGCCACAGCTTTGATGACCGCAACCCGCGGCCCTGCCCTTACAATGTGTCGCACCGATCAGCCGCATTTTCCAGTACGATGGGCTGCGGCTGTTGCACATCGTGCGGGCATGAGCTGACGTGGGATTCGGCAGGCATTTGACCTGTCGCAGAACGCTTGCGTGTCGATCGGCGTTGATGCGCCAGACGCGACGGCCGGGAGGAGACGATTTGAAGAACAGGATTTCGTTCGTGGCGATATCCGCGGGGTGGCTGGTCGCGGTCGCGACCTGCGCACAGGCTGAGCCGGTGCTGCAGGGCAAGGAGGCCTACGGCGATTGGCAGGCCGACAAGCCCGGCACGGTCAGGTTGATCCGGCCGCAGGATCTGGTCAGGCCCGGCGCCACGCGGTCGGTTGCGAGTTCGTCGCGCGTGGTGCCGCGCCCGCCGGAGGCGGCGCTTCAGGTCCCGGCCGGCTTCAAGATCGAGCTGTTCGCCGAGGGTCTGCGCGCCCCGCGCATCGTGCGCGTGGCGCCGAACGGAGATGTCTTCGTCGCCGAGACGCGCGCGGGCAACATCCGCGTGTTGCGCGCCGGCGAAGGCGGCAAGGCCGCGACCAACGAGGTGTTCGCTGCCGGACTGAGGCAGCCGTTCGGCATCGCCTTCTTTCCGAACGGCGACAATCCGCGGTGGGTCTATGTCGCCAACACCGACAGCGTCGTCCGTTTTCCCTATCAGGCCGGCGATCTCAAGGCGCGTGGCAAGGCGGAGACGATCGTGGCGAGCCTGCCCCACGATGGCGGTCATTCCACCCGCGACATCATCTTCACGCCTGACAACAAGCGCATGCTGGTGTCGGTCGGCTCGCTCAGCAACGTCGCCGAGGGCATGGGCACGCCGCCGGGCGGCGTGGAAGCCTGGTCGAAAGCGCAACCGCTTGGTGCGGCCTGGGCCAGCGAGACCGAACGCGCCACCGTGCTCGCCTTTACCCCCGAGGGCAAGGAGCGGAAGATCTACGCCACCGGCATCCGCAACTGCGTCGGTCTTGCGATCCAGCCGCAGACCGGGCTGCCCTGGTGCTCGACCAACGAGCGCGACGGCCTCGGCGACGATCTCGTGCCTGACTATGTGACGAGCGTGAAGGAAGGCGCGTTCTACGGCTGGCCGTGGTTCTATATCGGCGGCAACGAAGACCCGCGCCACGCCGGCGCGCGGCCGGACCTCAAGGACAAGGTGACGATACCCGACGTGCTGGTGCAGCCGCACTCGGCCTCACTTGGCATGACCTTCTATCAGGGCACGCAGTTTCCATCAGAGTATCACGGCGACGCCTTCGCCGCCGAGCACGGCTCCTGGAACCGGTCGAAGCGCACCGGCTACAAGGTGATCCGGATCCGGATGAAGGACGGCAAGCCGACCGGCGAGTACGAGGATTTCGTCACGGGATTCGTCGTGAGCGATACCGAGGTGTGGGGGCGGCCGGTCGGTGTCGCCGTGGCGAAGGATGGATCGCTGCTGGTGTCCGAGGATGGCAACGGGACGATCTGGCGGGTGACAAGCGTGCCGCGATGAACGTGTACCCTCGCCCCTTGTGGGAGAGGGTGGCTCGCCGCGCAGCGGCGAGGCGGGTGAGCGACTATCTCTGTTGTCAAGTTGCATTGGCGTAGGCGGTGCGCGCATCGCGTGCCTTGGCGTTGAGGCG
>NZ_JBVVPC010000024.1:0-120914 GCF_055807355.1 Bradyrhizobium sp. Ken01 | reverse complement strand
CCTTGGCCGGTGGCCACCGGCCAAGGCGCTAAGTCACTTCCATCGCACAAATGCTGGCCGTGCAGATACAAGGGGTTTCTATCGGCGAACTCCTCTATGTGTCTGCGGAGAGAGACCCCTCACCCGGCGCTTCGCGCCACCTTCTTCCGCAAGGGGAGAAGGAAGAGCGGCGTGCTTGGGATGTCTATCCCCTCCGCACACTCGCTCCGCCATCCACCGGCAGCGTCACACCCGTGATGAAATTCGCCTCGTCCGAGGCCAGGAACAGCGCCGCATTCGCGACGTCCCACCCCGTGCCCATCTTCCTGCGCAGCGGCACCTTGCTGTCGCGTTCGGCTTCGACTTCGGCGCGGGTCTTGTGCCATTCGCGGGCGCGGGTGTCGACGGCCATCGGCGTGTTCATCAGGCCCGGCAGGATGACGTTGGCGCGGATGCCGTATTCCGCGTTCTGGTAGGCGAGCTGCTCGGTGAAAGCGATCATCGCCGACTTCGTCGCCTTATAGGCGACGTAAGGGTAGGTCGTGATCGCCGCCATCGAGGAGATGTTGATGATCGCGCCGCTTCCTTGCGCGCGCATGATCGGGATCACCTCTTTCGCCGCCAGGATGCAGCTCTTCAGATTGATGGCGACGACGCGGTCGAAGGCCTCCTCGGTGATTTGCAGCAGCTCGGCGTCGCCGCCGGACAGGCTGACGCCGACATTGTTGTGCAGCACGTCGATCCGGCCCCAGCGCGCCTGCGCCTCCGCGACCATCGCCTTGATGTCAGCGGACTTTGTGACGTCGGCCCTGAACGCCGCGGCGGTGCCTTGCTTCGCGGCGATCATGGCGGCGGTTTCCTGCGCCGATTCCAGATGATGATCGACGCACAGCACCTTGGCGCCCTCGCGCGCGAAGGTCAGCGCCGTCGCGCGGCCATTGCCCATGCCTTCGCCGGGGCTCTGCCCGGCGCCCACAACGACCGCAACCTTGTCCTTCAAGCGCATGTTAGTTCACTCCCGGAATCGGGTACTGCTGGAGTACCTCTTTGTAATATGGCTCGTTGTCGATCTTCATGGTGGCGAGCACGCGCACCACGCCGCAATAGAAGGCGATGGTCAGCACGAGGTCGACCATGTGTTCGTCCGAGAGATGCTGCTTGATCTCGGCAAAGGTCACATCCGAGATCGCGAGCTCGCGTACCATCTCGCGGGCACCTTTCAGGATCGCCTTCGCCTGTGGCTCGAGCGTCGAGGGCTTGCCGTCGGTCTCGGCAATCAGGCCGGCGATGTCATCGTCGGTGACGCCGAACTCCTTGCCGATCTTCACGTGGTGAGTGAACTCGTATTCCGATTTCTCCATCCAGCCGACCTGGAGGATCGCAAGCTCCCGCAGCCGTGGATCGAGCTTGCTCTTGAAGCGAATGTAGCCGCCGATGCCATTAAAGGCACGCGCCATCTCCGGCGAATTGACCAGCAGCTTGTGCAGATTGGTGTTGCGCTTGAGCATGTCGCGATATTCGGGCGCGACCTGGTCGGCCTCGAGATAGGGCAGGCGGGCCATCCCTGATGTTCCTTTCAGTGTTCTTGTGATTCACGTTCGGGGGCTTGCAGCGTCACCCCGCCGTCCACCACCAGCACCTGTCCGGTGATATAGCGCGCAAAATTGCTGAGCAAGAATTTGACGGCATGGCCAACGTCCCAGCCGGTGCCTTCCGTTTTCAGCAAAGACGCCTTGGCCCGCTGGGCGCGCGCCTGTTCGCTCATGCCGCGGCCATAGACCATCGGCGTGTACATCGGCCCGGGGCAGATGCAATTGACGCGGATGTTGTCGCGGCCGTGATCGACCGCCATTGCGCGGGTCAGGCCGATGATCGCGGCTTTCGAGGTCGAATAGGTCGTCAGGCCGCGCGGCCGCAGCGCCGAGATCGAGGAGATGTTGACGATCGCGCCGCCCCGCGCGGTCTTGATCATGGCAGGGATCGCGTGCTTGGAAAGCAGGAACATGCTCTCGACATTGACCTGCATGACGCGGCGATATTGCTCGGGCGCTTCGTCGACCACGCTGCCGCGGCTCCCGATGCCGACATTGTTGTCGAGGAAATCGAGCCGGCCCCAGCGGTCGAGCGCGGCTTCGACCAGCGTCCTGCAATCGTTCTCGCTGGTGACGTCACCGCCATGCGCCGCGGCCGTGCCGCCTTCGGCTGCGATCATCTCCACGGTGCGTTCGGCGAGCTTGAGGTCGCGATCAGCCACCAGCACTTTGGCGCCGGCGCGAGCCAGCAGAATTGCGGCGGCGCGGCCGTTGCCGATGCCGTCGCCGGCAGCGCCGCCGCCGCTGACCAGCGCCACCTTGCCGGCGAGACCGGGATCGTCCTCGGGCCCCTGCATGTCGTTTCATCCCAATTATTTTCGTGCACTCTAGCAATCGCCCCGAGTGGAGAGAAGGGCCGGGCTGCCGCTTTCATGTCATTGACATCGCATGGAATTGCATGCCGCCGCACGAGAAGGGCGAACGATCGATCCGCGCCGTTAGGAACCGACCTCACGCGACTGCGTTTGCCGCCGGAGCCTTTCCCGCGCTAGGCTCTGTCCCGGGGCTTCCAAACCGCCAGTGGCTTGCCGATGAATCTGCTCGATCCACAAGGGCCTGTGGCTGCGGCCAACAGCACCATCCTGGTCGATTCCGTCTTCATCATGCTCGCGATCGTGGTCCCGACCATCATCGCGATTTTGGCCTTTGCGTTCTGGTTTCGCGCCTCGAATCCGAAAGCAAAATTTCAGCCCGACTTCGTCTATTCCGGGCGGGTGGAGATGGTGGTGTGGGCGATCCCCGCGCTCACCGTGATCCTGCTCGGCGGCGTCGCCTGGATCGGCTCGCATCAGCTCGATCCCGCGGCACCCGTGCCTGGCACTGGCAGTCCGGTCCGCATTCAGGCCGTCTCGCTCGACTGGAAATGGCTGTTCATCTATCCGGACCAACGCATCGCTACCGTCAACACGCTGACGGTGCCGGCAGGTGCCGAACTGAACTTTCAGCTGACGTCGTCGAGCGTGATGAACGTGTTCTTCATTCCGCAGCTCGGCAGCATGATCTACACCATGAACGGCATGGTGACGAAGCTGAACCTGCGCGCCGACAACGAAGGCAAGCTGCAAGGCCTGTCGGCGCATTTCTCCGGCGACGGCTTTCCGGACATGATGTTCGACGTCAACGTGATCTCGCCGCTCGCCTTTCCGGAGTGGGTCGCGACCACGGCGAAGAGCGATGCCGTCCTCAATGAGGACAGCTATAAGAAGCTGATGCAGCAGGGCATCGAAAAGGGCAGGCCGACCTACCGGCTCGATGATCCCCGGCTGTTCGACCTGATCGCGACCCAGCACATTCCGCCGGGACCGGGCCCGGAGCTCGCATCCGAAGCAGGCCGGCCGCAAAGTGGAGGCCATGATGCTCGGTAAGCTCGATTGGTCGGCCATTCCGTTCGATCAGCCGATCCCCCTGATCGCAGGCGCGGTGGTGCTGGTCGGGATTCTCGCCGTGCTGGCCTGGGTCGTGGTGAAAGGGCATCTGTCCTATCTCTGGCACGAATGGATCACCAGCGTCGACCACAAGCGCATCGGCGTGATGTATATCCTGCTGGCCTCGGTGATGCTGCTGCGCGGCGGCAGCGACGCCATCATGATGCGGATCCAGCAGGCGGTTGCCTACCAATCACAAGGCTATCTGCCGCCGGAGCACTACAACCAGATATTCTCCGCGCACGGCACCATCATGATCTTCTTCGTGGCGATGCCGTTCGTCATCGGGCTGATGAATCTCATCGTGCCGCTCCAGCTTGGCGTACGGGATGTCGCTTTCCCGACGCTCAATTCGGTCGGCTTCTGGCTGACCGCGACCGGCGCGCTGCTGGTCAATCTCTCGCTTGTGATCGGCGAGTTCGCCCGCACCGGCTGGCTCGCGTTTCCGCCGCTGTCGGAGCTGTCCTACTCGCCGGGCGTCGGCGTCGATTATTACGCGTGGTCGCTGCAGATCTCCGGCGTCGGCACGTTGGTGGCCGGCATCAATCTCGTGACGACAGTGCTGAAGCTGCGCACCAAAGGCATGAACTATCTGCGCATGCCGATGTTCTGCTGGACCACGCTGGCGTCGAATCTTCTGATCGTCGCGGCCTTCCCGATTCTGACGGCCACCCTCGCGATGCTGCTGCTCGACCGCTATCTCGGCTTCCACTTCTTCACCAACGAGGCCGGCGGCAATGTCATGATGTTCATGAACCTGATCTGGGCCTGGGGGCATCCCGAGGTCTACATCCTGGTGCTGCCGGCCTTCGGCATCTTCTCCGAGGTGGTGTCGACCTTCTCCGGCAAGGCGCTGTTCGGCTATCGCTCGATGGTGCTGGCGACCATGGCGATCTGCGTCATCTCCTTCATGGTCTGGCTGCATCACTTCTTCACGATGGGCGCGGGCCCCGACGTCAACGCCATCTTCGGCATCGCCAGCATGATCATCGCGATACCGACCGGGGTGAAGATCTACAACTGGCTGTTCACGATGTATGGCGGCCGCATCCGCTTCGAGACGCCGATGCTATGGTCGATAGGCTTCATGGTCACCTTCATCATCGGCGGATTGACGGGCGTGCTGGTCGCGGTGCCGCCGGCCGATTTTGTCCTGCACAACAGCATGTTCCTGGTCGCGCATTTCCACAACGTCATCATCGGCGGCGTGCTGTTCGGCGCCTTCGCCGGGTTCGAGTACTGGTTCCCCAAGGCGTTCGGCTTTCGCCTCGACGACCGCTGGGGCAAGCTCGCGTTCTGGTTCACTTTCCTCGGCTTCTACGTCACCTTCATCCCGCTCTACGTCGCCGGCATGCTGGGCATGACGCGCCGCATGCAGCACTACGACGTCGCGGCGTGGCGGCCCTGGATGCTGATTGCAGCCGTCGGCATGGCCGTGCTGACGATTGGCGTGATCTGCCAGATCGTGCAGATCGTGGTCAGCATCCGCAACCGCGAGGCCCTGCGCGACCGCACTGGCGATCCCTGGGACGGCCGTTCGCTGGAATGGGCGACGTCGTCGCCGCCGCCCGTTTTCAACTTCGCTTTCAATCCCGATGTGCGCGGCGAGGATGCCTACTGGGACATTAAGACACGTGGCCAGCAGCAATCGCTCGATCATGATGCGCCCGAGTATCATGACATCGAGATGCCCAGGAATTCGCCGACCGGCTTCGTCTGCGCGTTCTTCGCCACGGTCATGGGCTTTGCGCTGATCTGGCACATCTGGTGGATGGTGATTTTGGGCGGCATCGGAGCGTTCGCGACCTTCGTCGTGTTCGCCTGGCGCGACCATGACGAATACGTCATTCCGGCCGAGAAGGTCGCGGCGATAGACCGCGTCAATCTCGAGGAGCGGCGCAATCTTGTCAGCATGGCGGGGACAGTCTGATGTCAATGACCGCAACCGCCGGCCATGCGCACGCCGATCCCCATCACATCGGCCTCGTCGTCGAGCATCCGGGCCCGGCGCCGAAGCGCATCGTGACCGCCTATGGCTTCTGGATCTTCCTGCTCTCCGACATCGTGATGTTCTCCTGCTTCTTCGCGGCCTATGCGGTGCTGGCCGACCAGACCGCCGGCGGCCCGAAGGGTTCGGAGATCTTCGAGCCGCGAAACGTTGCGATCGAGACGGTCTGCCTGCTGCTGTCGAGCTTCACCTGCGGCATGGCCAGCATCGCCGCCGATGTGCGCAATCGGTTCTGGTTCTATCTCGGGATGGCCGTGACCTGTTTGCTCGGCCTCATCTTTCTGGTCATTGAGTTTCGCGAGTTCGCCGATCTCGTCGCGCGAGGCTATGGCCCATCGCGCAGCGCGTTCCTGACTGCATTCTTCTCCCTCGTCGGCTGCCACGGCCTCCACGTCTCGGCCGGCATATTGTGGCTGCTCACCATGATGGCCCAGGTTTTTGCGAAGGGCTTTCGTGCCGACGTGCTGCGCCGGATGATGTGCTTTGCGCTGTTCTGGCACGCGCTCGACATTGTCTGGGTCGGAGTCTTCTCCGTCGTCTATTTGCTTGGGAGTGGCGTATGAGCGATCAGACGCATATGCCGGCCGACCATGACCTCGCGCCGGGCGATGAGGAGCAACACAGTGTCGGCACGCGCGTCCTCGGCTACGTGGTCGGTCTTGTTCTCGCGCTGCTGCTGACGGCGACGTCGTTCTTCATTGCCGGCACGGATCTGGTCTGGCAGCCTTCCATTCCAGTCGCACTGATCGTGCTAGCGATCGCGCAGATGGGCGTGCACCTCGTGTTCTTCCTGCACATCACCACCGGCCCCGACAACACCAACAACGTGCTGGCGCTGGCCTTCGGGCTGCTCGTCGTGTTCCTGGTGGTCGGTGGTACTGTCTGGATCATGGCGCATCTGAATGCGAACATGCCGGCCATGGATCAGATCATGCCGATGCGTCACTAGGGGCGCGCAAAAAAGAAGAGCCGCTTTGTGACAAGCGGCCCAAGTCTAGGGAGGAAACGCCCGAGCAAAGCAATCGGGCCGGAGCCGGATTGCCGCCAAGGAAACGCTCGCGCAAAGCGCTTGCGTACGCTTACAAATGCAGCAACTCCCGATAGAGTTCAATTCCGGATGAATACTGTCTCCGGCTGCCGCTCACGGGTGCGTGATGGGCGTCGTTATTTCGGCCGCCGGCAATTGTAGGCCTTGCGGAAGCCCGCAGCCTGGGCGTCGTCCTCCGAGCAGAACCAGCGGTCCGGCTTGGTGGTCGCGGGGTAGCTCGGGCAGCCGCGTAAATGGTAGATGCCGATATTGCCGGTCACGCGCGCGCGCACCGCAAGCTTGCCCTTGATGCCACAGCTCGGCGGCATCGTCAGATCATCGGGAAACAACACCGCCCGAATCTCCTTGTCGCGGTCGGCGCGGCAGGCGGCGCCCAGGAGCGCGCCGTCCTTCTTGCCGGTGCGGAATTCTTGCGGCGCAACAAAGCAGCCCTTCCAGATTCCGGCCGAGGCTGATTTGGCGTCCGCCGCGGCCGACTTGACGTTCGCCTTGACCGGCTCGCGGGCAATGGCATAGCCGAGCTTGACCAGCTGCTCGTTCAAGCTGGTCTTGTCGCCCTCGGCCGTGCAGATCGCGCGGTGACGCTTGCCGAAACTCTTTTCCGGTCCGACATCGTCGCAACGCACCGATCGCTTGCCGATCAGCTTGGCGAGCTGGTCGCGGGCCTCGATGCCGCAGGTCGAGGGATCGGCGTGGTCGTCGATGCAGACCTGGTCCAGCTCGGGGGCGTCGACGCCGTCGAGGCGGTAGGTGACGTCGCCAAGCTGGATGGCGTTGCCGTCGCGGACCGTCGCGGCGGCTGTCAGCGCGGAGGCGGGGCCGGTCGTGCCCAGAAATCCGAACAGGGCGAAAAAGAAAACGAGCGCAAAAGCGCGGGCGTTGGCAAAGGATTGTCGGAAGGACATAAGGTCTCGCTATCGATGGCTCGTACGCCCCGTTCCTAGCATCCGGATGTGGCGATACCAATGGTCTGCGCCCCGCGAAGTGCGACATTCCGGCCTCGTGGCTTTACTCGGCCGTAGCTCTGATCCTATCGTTCGCCGGCCTTGCGGAGCGGAGGCCGAATCGCCCGGGAAGCGGCGAAGGGAGGAAAATTTCGCGATGAAAGACCCCGTGGACGTCCTAATCATCGGCGCCGGCGCTTCAGGCGCGGCGGTGGCGTGGTCGCTGGCCGAGACCAAGATGCATATTCTCTGCATGGAGCAGGGCGGCTGGATGAACCCGGCGGAATATCCCAGCACGGGCCGGGACTGGGAGGCCAAGTTCTACGGCGAGTGGTCGTCCAGCCCCAACGTCCGCGGCCGGCCCGAGGACTATCCGATCAACGACGACAACTCGCCGATCAAGGTCGTCAACTACAATGCGGTCGGTGGCTCGACGGTGATGTACACCGCGCACTGGCCGCGGCTGCATCCCTCCGATTTCAAGGTGAGGACGCTCGACGGCGTCGCCGACGACTGGCCGATCGACTACGACGCGCTGACCCCGTTCTTCGAAGAGAACGACCGGATGATGGGCACGTCCGGCCTCTCGGGCGACCCGCTCTCACCGCTGACGCATCCGCCGATGCCGCAACAGCCGCTCGGATTGTCCGGCGCCATCATCGGCAAGGCCATGAACAAGCTCGGCTGGCATTGGTGGCCGTCGGACACGACGGTCGCGACCATGGACTACGAGGGCCGCGCGCGCTGCATCAATCTCGGCCATTGCACGCCGGCCTGCGCGCAAGGCGCCAAATCCTCGACCGACATTACCTATTGGCCGCACGCGGTCCGCGCCGGCGTCGAGCTGCGTACGCACTGCCGGGTGCGCGAGATCACCACCGACGAGAACGGCATGGCCACCGGCGTGGTCTATTACGACAAGGATGGCGTCGAGCAGTTCCAGCCGGCTCATGTCGTCATCATCGCCTGCAACGGCGTCGGCACGCCGCGGCTGCTGCTGAACTCGGCATCGAACCGCTTTCCGAACGGGCTTGCCAATTCGTCGGGCCTCGTCGGCAAGAACCTGATGTTCCATCCTTATGCGCAGATCTACGGCTATGTGAAGGAGCCGACCGATAGCAACCGCGCGCCGCCGACCTGCCTGTGGAGCAAGGAATGGTATGACACGGACCTCTCGCGCGGCTTCGTGCGCGGCTACGGCGTCCAGTTCGTGCGCGGCGCCGGGCCGGTGTTCGAGGCTGTCGTCAGCGAGCAGAAGGGGATATTGCCGTGGGGCGCCGATCATCACCGCATCTTCCGCAAGCTCAACGGCCACCGGCTCGGCTTTTCCGCGATCTGCGAGGACCTGCCGGAGGAGCATAACCAGGTTACGCTCGATCCGGTGTTGAAGGACAGCCACGGCATTCCCGCGCCGAAGATCGACTATACGATCAGCGAGAACAGCCGGAAGATGATGGAGCATGCGCTGGCGCGCGGCCGGGAGATTCTCGAAACCGCGGGAGCGAGCGACATCTGCGTCAACTCGCCGATCCCGTGGGGCGGCTGGCACCTGCTCGGAACGGCACGCATGGGCACCGACCCCGAACGCTCCGTCGTCAACGAATGGGGCCGCTCACACGACGTGAAGAACCTCTTCATCGTTGACGGCAGCATCTTCGTCACCTCGGGCGGGGTCAACCCGACGTCCACCATCCAGGCCCTCGCGCTCTACATCGCCGACCAGATGAAGCAGCGCCTCGCCAATTTGTTCGATTGAGGCCGACATGTCCGCAGACAATCAACTGACACACAGCCAGCGCGACGACCTCCGCGCTATCGCCGCGATGATCGTGCCCGCCAGCGACGAGTACAAGGTGCCCGGCGCCGACGACTCCGCGATCCAGGCCGACATGCTGGCGACGCTGGGGCGTGACGCCAAATTGGTGGTGGCGGCGCTGGACCATCTGGCGCGGCTCGCGGGCCAACCGTTCGCCGAGCTCGATGCTGCCCGGCGGCATGCGGTGGCGCAGGAGTTTCGCAGTTCCGGCGGTGCGGCTGCGGCCACGCTCGTCCGCGTGGTGCTGCAATGCTATTACCGCGACGACCGGGTGCTACGCTCTCTCGGGCTCGAGCCGCGCGCACCTTTTCCCGAGGGGCATGTGCTGCCGGATGGCGACTGGTCGCTGCTGGACCCGGTCAAGGCAAGGGCGGGCACGCTGCGACGGGCGCCCTAGCCACCTGGGCAGTCCAGCCTTGCGCCTCGGGCGGGGTCCCTTGCGCCTAACGGAGCAGGCTACCATTTGTGTGAGCCTCAAGGACTCCTATCATGCTGGATTTCACCTCAGATATCGTCGATGACACCGCGTCATCGCGAACGGAAACTGCCGCTCCGGTCGATGACCGGGCCCTGCTGGACGCCTATTCCAATGCCGTGATCGACGTGACCGACCGCGTCGGTCCTGCCGTCGTGCGCGTCGAGACCGGACCAAAGGTGCCGAACGGCCGCGAGCGCGGCGGGCTCGGCTCGGGCATCGTGATCTCGCCGGACGGGCTCGTTCTCACCAATAGCCACGTGGTCGGCTCGTCGAAGGAAATCCGGCTGCGCGACGTCGAGGGCCATGTCGGCGACGCCCGGGTGCTCGGCGTCGATCCCGACACTGACCTTGCGCTGCTTCGCGCCAATGGCGTGCGGGACTTGCCCTATGCGGCGCTCGGCAACTCCAAGACCTTGCGGCGCGGCCAGCTCGTGATCGCGATCGGCAATCCGCTCGGCTTTGAATCGACCGTTACCGCCGGCGTGGTCTCGGCGCTCGGGCGCTCGATTCGCTCGGTCAGTGGCCGCACCATCGAGGACGTGATCCAGACCGATGCTGCGCTCAACCCCGGCAATTCGGGCGGGCCGCTGGTGTCCTCGAACGCCGAGGTGATCGGCATCAACACCGCGATCATCAATGGCGCGCAAGGCATCTGCTTCGCGGTCGCCAGCAACACCGCGCAATTCGTGCTGTCGGAGATTATCCGCCACGGCTATGTCCGTCGCGCCTATATCGGCGTCGCCGGCCAGACCGCGCCGATCCCGCGGCGGCACGCGGTGCTAGCCGGCGTCGAGAACAAGATGGGCGCGCTGCTGGCGCAGATCGAGCCGGACGGGCCGGCGGCGAAGGCGGGCCTGTTGTCCGGCGACGTCGTGATCGGCCTCGACGGGGTCGAGATCAACGGCGTCGACGATCTGATCCGCGTGCTCGACCGCGATCGGATCGGCCGTCGGCTGGCCATGGACGTGCTGCGGCTCGGCCGCCTGCGGGCGATCGATATCGACCCGGTCGAGCGCAAGCCGGCCCGCTAGCGTGTGGGCGCCGAAGCGAGGTATGACGGTGTCATGCCTCGCTTCGGGAACCCCGCCGCATGATGCCGGCGCATGAGACCTACGATGTCATCGTCGTCGGCGCGGGCGCCGGTGGCATGACCGCCGCGGCGGTCGCCGCCGCCGAAGGCCTGCGTGTGCTGGTGATCGAGAAGACCGCTTTCGTCGGCGGCACCACCGCATGGTCCGACGGCATGGTCTGGATCCCCGCCAATGCCAAAATGAAAGAGGCGGGGCTCTCCGATAGCGTCACGGACGCCGTGCAATACCTATCGAACACGGTGCCCGAGCCCGCCAATGCGGGCCTCCGCGCCGCCTTCCTCGCGCGTGGACCGGAGGCGGTCGCCTATCTCGAGGCCAACACGCAAGTGCGCCTCCAGCCGGTGAAAGCCTGTCCGGACTATTATCCGGAGCGACTGGGCGCGACCGCGGGCGGGCGCGTGCTCGAGCCGGTCGTCTTTGACGGCACGCGACTGGGCGCGCATTTCGCGCGGCTGCGCGCTCCGCTGCCGGAGCTCACTTTGTTCGGCGGGATGACGGTCAACCGCCTCGACATCCCGCATCTGCGCCGGGCCGGAAAATCGCTGCGCTCGACTCTTCGCGCGATGCGGCTGGTTTCGGAGTATGGGTGGCAGCGGCTGCGGAGCCCGCGCGGCACGACGCTGCATCTCGGCAATGCGCTCGCCGCGCGGCTGTATGCGTCGCTGCTGGCGCGGCAGGTTGAGATCCTCTTCAGGGCCGACGTCGAGGATTTGTCGATGCAGGGCGAGCGCGTCGGCGGTGTGGTTATCCGTCACGGCGCGCGCGATCGGCTGATCGCCGCGCGACGCGGTGTGGTGCTGGCGACCGGCGGCTTTTCGCACGACGCGACCTTGCGCAAACGCTTGTTCCCACCCGCCGCCGGATCCGTCTCGGCGGCCCACACGTCCGTTACGGGCGACGGGCTCCGCCTTGCGACTGCAACCGGCGCAGCTCTCAACACGGATGCGACGAGCCCGGCCTATTGGGTGCCGGCCTCACTGTTCCGGCGCACTGACGGAGGCCGAGGCGTTTTCCCGCACATGGTGACCGACCGCGCCAAGCCCGGCGTGATCGCGGTCAATGCGGCAGGTCGGCGCTTCGTCAACGAGGCACTGTCGTACCACGAGTTCGTGCTCGCCATGCTGCGCGATGGCAATGGTGAGCCGGAGCGGCCGTTTTATCTGATCTGCGACCGTCCCTTCCTGTGGAGCTACGGCCTCGGCCGCATCAAGCCGTTCACGCGCAGTATCAGGCGCTATGCGGCGAGCGGCGAGTTGGTCGAGGCGACTGATATCGCGCAGCTCGCAATGAAGATCGGCATTAAGCCGTCGACACTCGCGGCGACGATCGCAAACTACAATTCCGATGCGAAAGAGGGCCGCGATCCGGAATTCGGTCGCGGCAGCACCATCTATCAGCGATACCTCGGTGATATCAGCCACAAGCCGAACCCGTGCGTCGCGCCCATCCTTTGCGCGCCGTTCTATGCGATGCGGATCTATCCCGCCGATCTCGGCACGGCGATCGGCATGAAGGTGGATGCCCAAGCGCGCGTGCTGCGCGAGGACGGCGCGCCGGTTGCGGGCCTCTACGCCTGCGGGAACGACATGGGCTCGATCATGAACGGCAATTGTCCCGGGCCGGGGATTGCACTGGGGCCCGCGCTGACGTTCGGGTACATCGCGGGGCGACATCTGGCGGAGGGGAGTGTGGCAGCGACGCCGATCGCCGCTACAACGCCGGTCTAGCCATCTCCACCGCTGTCATGCCCCGCGAAGGCGGGGCATCCAGTACGCCGCGGCTTCTCGACTTGATCACAACCTTCTCGGAGTACTGGATCGCCCGGTCAAGCCGGGCGATGACACTGAGTGTGTGGCGCCGGCTTGGTCTTACTCCGCAGCCGCCGCAAAGCGGCTGTTCTCCAGTTCCGCTTCCAGCCGCGCCTTCTCGGCCGCCGCCAGCTTGATGTTGGCTTCCTTGATATGCCCAAAGCCGCGGATCGTCTCCGGCAGCCGCGCGAGCCTCGTCAGCAGCGGGATCTGCTCCGCTTTCAGGCCAACGATCCGCTGATCGATCATGTCGAGATAATCCGCGACCAGCTTCCGCTCGGTCCGGCGCTCCTCGGTGCGGCCGAACGGATCGAACGCGCCGCCGCGCAGGAATTTCAGTTTGGCCAGTACGCGGAAGGCATGGATCATCCAGCCGCCGAATTCCTTCTTCTGGAGATGTCCGGTGGTCTTGTCGCGCTGCGCGAAGATCGGCGGGGCCAGATAGAACTTCAGCTTGAAGTCGCCGTCGAATTTCTCCGAGACCTTCTTGGAGAAGCTGCCGTCGGTGTAGAGCCGCGCGACCTCGTACTCGTCCTTGTAGGACATCAGCTTGAACAGGTTTTTCGCGACAGCCTCGGTCAGCTCAGTGGATGCGGGCGAGGCCGCATTCTCCGCCTTGCGCACCTTGGCGACCGCGGCGAGGTAACGGTCGGCGTAGGCCTTGTCCTGATAGCCCGTCAAAAACTCGGCGCGCGTCGCGATGATGTCGTCGAGCGACTTCGTCGGCGCGGAGGCCCGGCTCCTGAACTGCAGCACGCTGCGCACCCGCGACATGTCGTGGGCGGCGAGGCGTCCCCAGGTGAAGGCGAGCTTGTTCATCTCGATCGCGGCGCCGTTGATCTCGATGGCGCGGAGCAGCGCTTCCAGCGACAGCGGGATGGCGCCTTTCTGGAAGGCGAAGCCGAGCATGAAGGGATTGGTCGCAATCGAATCGCCCATCAGCGCGGAGGCAATGCCGGTGGCATCGATGATGTCGAGGTTGTTGTCGCCGACAGCGTCCCGCAGCACGGTCTGCATCGTGCCCATCTCGAAATCGAGATCGGGGTTTTGCACGAAGCTCGCGGTCGGCTGCAGGTCGGCGTTGATATACGCTTTCGTGGTTCCGCGTTCGGCGCGGCTGAGCGCGGAGGGACCTGCCGAGACGATCATGTCGCAGCCGAGGATGACGTCGGCGCCGCCGGTGGTGATCCGGACCGCGGAGATGTCTTCCGGCTTCGCGGCAATGCGCACATGGCTCATCACCGCGCCGTTCTTCTGCGACAGGCCGGTGAAGTCGAGCGCGGAGCAGCCGCGGCCGTCGACATGGGCGGCCATGCCGAGCAGTGCACCGATGGTGATGACGCCGGTGCCGCCGATGCCGGTGACGAGGATGTTGTAGGGGGCGTCCAGCTCACGCGCGGGTGGCAGCGGCAGGTCGGCAAACAACTGGCCTGAGTCCACCGCCGAGGTCTTGATCCGCTTGAGTGTGCCGCCGTGCACAGTGACGAAACTCGGGCAAAAACCCTCCACGCAGGAGAAGTCCTTGTTGCAGTTCGACTGGTCGATCTGGCGCTTGCGGCCGAACTCGGTCTCCAGCGGTTGCACCGAGACGCAGTTCGAGGCTTGCGAGCAATCGCCGCAGCCTTCGCAGACGAGCTCGTTGATGAAGGCGCGCTTGGCGGGATCCGGATACAGCCCGCGCTTGCGGCGACGGCGCTTTTCCGCGGCGCAGGTCTGGTCATAGATCACGACCGTAAGGCCCTTGATGTCGCGCAGCTCGCGCTGCACGGCGTCGAGCTCGCGGCGGTGATGGACGGTCGCGCCTTGTGGGAAGTAATTGCCGTCTGGATACTTGCCTGGATCGTCCGACACGATCGCGAGGCGCTTGACGCCCTCGGCCCAGACCTGATGCGCGATCTGGGCGACGTTGAAGGCGCCCTCGGCCGGCTGGCCGCCGGTCATCGCGACAGCGTCGTTGTAGAGGATCTTGTAGGTGATGCTGATGCCGGCGGCCGATGCCGCGCGAAGGGCAAGCAGTCCGGAATGGGTGTAGGTTCCGTCGCCGAGGTTCTGGAAGATGTGCTGCTCGGTGGTGAAGGGCGCTTGCCCGATCCAGTTCACGCCCTCGGCGCCCATATGCGAGATCAAATCGGTGCGGCGAGTCGGCATGCTCAAAGCCATGCCGTGACAGCCGATACCGGCCATGGCGCGGCTTCCCTCGGGCACGCGCGTCGAGGTGTTATGCGGGCAACCCGAGCAGAAGAACGGCGTGCGCGCGAGCTTGATCGGCGTGCTGGTCGTCACGGGATTGTCGAACGCCTCGAGCCGGGCGAGGCGCTGCTCCAGCACCGGGCTGTGGTGGCCGAGCTTGCGCAGCCGCGCTACCAGCGCGGATGCAACGATGGTTGGCGTCAACTCGCCCTCGCTCGGCAATAGCGGCGCGCCGCGCTCGTCGCGTTTTCCCGTCACGGTCGGGCGCCTCGACGCATCGATATTGTAGAGGATGCGCATCAGCTGGTCTTCGATGAAGCCGCGCTTCTCCTCGACGACCAGCACGTCCTGAAGTCCTTCGGCGAAGCGCTTGGCCCCGCTTTCCTCCAGCGGCCAGGTCAGCGCGACCTTGTAGATGCGCAAACCCAAATCCTGCGCATCCTTTTCGGTGATGCCCAGATCGGCCAGCGCCTGCCGCAGATCGAGATAAGCCTTGCCGGTCGCGACGATGCCGAGCCGTGCCGGCCTGGAGTCGAGCACGATGCGGTCGAGCTGGTTGGCGCGCGCAAAGGCCTGCACCGCGGCCATCTTGGGGCCGAACAGGCGCTTCTCCGCGTCGAGCGGCGGATCGGGCCAGCGGATGTTGAGGCCGCCGGGCGGCATCTCGAAATCTTCGGGGAGCTTGATCTGGATGCGTTCGGGGTCGCTATAGATCGAGGCCGAACTCTCCACGGTTTCGCTGATCGCCTTGAAGCCGACCCAGCAGCCGGAGAAGCGCGACAGCGCAAAACCGTAGAGGCCGAGATCGAGATAATCCTGCAGCGTCGCCGGGTTGATGACGGGGATCAGCGCCGCCGCGAACACCTGTTCGCTCTGGTGCGCCAGTGTCGAGGACTGGCAGCCGTGGTCGTCGCCGGCAAGCGCGAGCACGCCGCCATTGAGCGAGGTGCCGGCGGCATTCGCATGCTTGAGCGCATCGACCGAGCGATCGACGCCGGGCCCCTTGCCGTACCAGATGCCGAACACGCCATCGACCTTGGCACCAGGAAACAGGCCCACCTGTTGGCTGCCCCAGACCGCGGTCGCCGCAAGGTCCTCGTTGAGCCCGGGGACGAAGGCAATGTCGTGCTGCTGGAGGTGCGACTTCGCCCGCCACAGTGCGTGGTCGTACATGCCGAGCGGGGAACCGCGATAGCCCGAGATGAAGCCGCCGGTGTTGAGGCCCTGAAGCCGGTCGCGTTCGCGCTGCAACATGGGCAGCCGGACCAGCGCCTGCGTGCCGGACAGGAAGATCCGCTTCGATTCGAGCCGGTATTTGTCGTCCAGCTCGACCTGCATCAGCGTCATTTCAGGAGTCCTCGTCTCTTGTTTCGGCTCTTATTCGACTTGGGGTTTGCGCTGCGGAAGGGAGGAGCGGCTGCGCGACGCGAATTGTGACAGTCAAGGGCATGCGCAGACGATGTCAATATCGCTGGCCGCATCCGTGGCGCTCCTGCTGGTCATGGCTTGCTTGCTGAGAACACCATGGCTGCAAGCGCGTTCGATACCGAGATCACAGAGACGGCTGAGGCTCTAATCGAGCCGTGGCGCCACCCGCACCAGATGCTCCAGGCAGAAGTATCGCGCGGCACGGCCGATAATGTTGGTGCGCCGATAGCCCTCGACAGACGTCTTCGCGAACTCATGCCGCTGGCCGATCCCGTCATCCTCAAGACCTGAAGGTCGATCAACCTGGCGACGACTCCTATGCCTCTTGCGAGGAGGCACATCGGTGGCCGTGGAGCGGGTCGCTAACGCCACCTTCGTTGTTCCGGGGCGCGCGTAGCGCGAGCCCGGAATCCATTTCACCACGTGTTTAGCCGCCCGATGGATTCCGGGTTCGACGCTTACGCGTCGCCCCGGAATGGCGACAGAGAGCGCTCATCCTTTGGGCAAATGCACGTCGCAAAGCCGCCGCACAGCGAATAAGCAGACCCCGGCTTTTCTAATAACATTCTGACAGCGCAGTAAATTTTCCTAAGCCGTTGGCTTAATCGCAATTGTACACAATGGCACGCCGCTTGCAGAACTCCCGCAGAGAGAGTTCTCGCGGGGGCCTTGAGTCATGTTGAACTCAACCAAGCCGACACTGGGTGTCATCAGCGCCGAACCGGCGCCGGTCAAGCTCGACTGGCCTGCCACCGCGCTTCTCATCATCGACATGCAGCGCGACTTCATGGAGCCCGGCGGCTTTGGCGAGACGCTCGGCAATGACGTCAGCCAGCTCGCGCGCGCGGTGAAGCCGATCGGTGCAGTGCTGAAGGCTGCGCGGGATACCGGCATGCTGGTGATCCACACGCGCGAGGGCCATCTGCCCGATCTCTCCGACGCGCCGCCGGCGAAAATCGAGCGCGGCGCGCCATCCTTGCGCATCGGCGACCCCGGTCCGATGGGACGCATTCTCATTCGCGGCGAGGCCGGCCACGACATCATCTCGGAGCTCTATCCGCTCGACAGCGAGATCGTGGTCGACAAGCCCGGCAAGGGCGCGTTCTACGCCACCGAGCTCACCGACGTGCTGGAGAAATACGGCATCGAGAATCTGCTGGTGTGCGGCGTCACCACCGAAGTGTGCGTCAACACCACCGTGCGCGAGGCCAACGACCGCGGCTATCGCTGCGTCGTCATCTCGGACGGCTGCGCGTCCTACTTTCCCGAGTTTCATGAGATGGGCCTGAAAATGATCAAGGCCCAGGGCGGCATCTTCGGCTGGGTCGCAAGCTCAGCCGCGGTTCTGGAGGCGATGAAGACTTCAAACATTCCAGCTTAGGGGCATCACCATGAGCACAAGCACGACGGGGACGGCCGGCACCTCCGAGTTCAAGCCGGCACTATGGACACCGGGCGACTGGAACGCATTTTTCGGCTTCGGCACCAACATTCTCGTCAACATGCTGGTGCTCACGGGCCTGTTGCGTTTCGTGCTGAAGATGCCGGACAGTCTCGTGTTCGGCCGCATCCTGCCCGCGCTCGGGCTGATGATGTGCCTGTCGACCTTTTACTACGCATTTCTCGCTTATCGCCTTGCACAGAAGACCGGCCGCAACGACGTCTGTGCGCTGCCCTCGGGCGTCAGCGTGCCGCACATGTTCATTGTCACCTTCGTGATCATGCTGCCGATCACGATCAAGACCGGTGATCCGCTCAAGGGCTGGTCGGCGGGCCTGGTCTGGGTGTTCTTCCAGAGTTTCATCCTGATGATCGGCGGCTTCATTGCGCCGTTCATTCGAAAAATCACGCCGCGCGCGGCGCTGCTCGGTACGCTCGCCGGCGTATCCGTCACCTTCATCTCGATGCGGCCGGCGCTCGAAATGTACATGACGCCGCAGATCGGCCTGGTCTGCTTTGCCATCATCCTGGTGAGCTGGTTCGGCGGCGTGAAATATCCAAAGAGCATTCCAGCGGGCCTGATCGCGATCGCAGTCGGGATGGTCATCGCCTGGGGCTCGAACCTGTTCGGGCTCAATCTGGGTGGATTGAGCATCAAGGGCGTCGGTGACGCCTTTGCGAGTTTCGGCTTCTCGGTGCCGATCCCCGCCGTTGGCTACGTCTTCTCCGGATTCGAATTCCTTGGCGTGATCCTGGTCACCGCCATTCCCTTCGGCATCTACGACCTTGTCGAGGCCATGGACAATGTGGAGAGCGCGGAAGCCGCCGGCGACGAATATCCGACCACGCGCGTGCTCACCGCCGACGGAATCGTCAGCCTGATCGGCTGCCTGATGGGCAATCCCTTCATCAACGCCGTCTATATCGGCCATCCCGGCTGGAAGGCGATGGGTGGCCGGATCGGCTATTCGGCCGCGACCGGCATCATGGTGGTCGTGCTGGCCTGGTTCGGCATCATCTCGGTGCTGCTGGCGCTGGTCCCGGTCGTCGCGATCTCGCCGATCCTGCTCTATATCGGCATGCTGATCGGCGCGCAGGCGTTCCAGACCACGCCAGTGAAGCACGCGCCCGCGATCGTGCTGGCGCTGACGCCGCATCTGGCCGCCTGGGCCAAGCTGCAGATCGACACGATGCTGGGCTCGACCATGAATGCGGCTGCGACCGTCGGCGGAATGGCCGCCGACAAGGCCGACGCGGTCAAGGCTGCGGCGATTGCCGCGTTGCCGCAGCAGGGCGTGTTCTATCACGGGTTAGAAGTGATGGGCGGCGGCTCCATCCTCGGCGGCCTGATCCTGGGTGCGATCGGCGTCTTCATCATCGAGCGCGACTTCGAGAAAGCCTCGGCATTCGCGCTGGTTGGTGCAGTCCTGACCTACTTTGGCTTCATGCACGGCGAAGCCGTCGGCATCGGCGGCGGCTTTGGCGTCACGCCAGCGGTCGCGTTCGCCTATGCCGTGATGGCCGCCGGTCTGTTCGCGGCCAGCCGGCTCGGCGCGAGCGAGCCCTACATGCCGCATGCGGACATGCACGCCGCACCGGCGGAGTAGCTACCCGCCCTTGACCGCCCCCGCCGTCAGCCCGGCGACGATCTGTCGCTGGGCGAACACCGTGAGCAGCAGCACCGGGAGGGTGACAATCAGCGCGGCGGCCGCGAGCGGTCCCCAGCTCAGCTGGTCGAACGAGATCATGTTGTAGACAGCGACCGGCAGGGTCCGTGTCTCGCGTCCGGCCAGCACGATGCCGAAGACAAAATTATTCCAGGAGAAGATCACGGCCAGGATGAAGGCGACCGCGATGCCGGGCTTCGCGATCGGCAGCGCGACATGGCGGAAGACCTGCCAGCGCGTGGCGCCGTCGATGAGGGCTGCTTCTTCCAGCTCCATCGGCGTCGTCTCGAAATAGCCGATCATGATCCAGATCACGATCGGCACCGTGACCACGAGGTGGATGATGATCTGCGGCACCAGCGTGCCCAGCAGTCCCAGCCATTGGAACATGAGAAACAGCGGGATCAGATAGGACAGGCCCGGCGTGATACGGGCGATCAGGATCACGATCGCGGATTTATGCGCGGCCATGCGTGCGATGCCGTAGCCGGCGGGAACGCCGACGAGCAGCGCAAGCAACGTCGCGCTGCCGGTCACGATCAGGCTGTTGATGAAATAGGTCAGGAAGCGGTTGGAGGCGAGCACGTCGGCATAGTTCTTCCAGGCGACATGCTCGGGAAAGAACACCGGCGGGTACGCGGCGTTGTCGATTTCGAATTTGAGCGACAGCGACAGCATCCAGAGGAAGAACAGGATTGCCGGCGACACGATGACGAACACCGAAAGCCACAGGCCGATCTTGCCGATGATCTGACGGGGTGTCATGTGCCGCTCGCGATCTCGGTCCACAGCATGCGCTGGCGCGCATAGAGCATCACCGCCGCAAGCAGAACGATCAGCAGGAAGAACACGACAGCGATCGCCGAGCCGTAGCCGAGGTCGTAATAGGAGAAGGCGACGCTGTAGAGGTAGATATTGATCGTCTCCGACGCCGATCCCGGACCGCCCTGCGTGATCGCGAAAATGATGTCGAAGCTCTTCACGGCATCGATCATGCGGATCATGCCGGCGATGAACAGGAACGGCATGATCAGCGGCAGGGTGATGAAGCGGAACACCTGCCAGATGCTGGCGCCGTCGATCTGTGCGCTTTCATAAGGCTCGGTCGGGATCGCAGCCAGGCCGCCGAGCACGATCAGCATGACCAGCGGCGTCCATTGCCAGGTCTCGACCAGCACCAGCGAGGGAATGACGGTCGCGGGATGAAACACCCAGAGCTGCGCTGGGATTCCGACCAGTGACAGCAGATAGTTCAGCACGCCGAGCTGCGGGTGGAACATCATGGTCCAGACCAGCGCGATCGCCACCGGCGTCGCCATCATCGGCATGATGAAGACGCCGCGCAGAAAGCCGCGGCCGGGGAATTTCTGGTGAAACACCACGGCCGCAAACGTGCCGAGCACGAGCGGCAGCAGCACGGAGAGTATGGTGTAGACCAGTGTATGTCCGACGGCCTCGATGAAGCGGGGATCGCTCGTCAGCCGCAGATAATTGGACAATCCAACGAAGGTGGTCGACGAGCCGACCTTCCACTCGTTCAGGCTCATCCAGATCGTGAAGACCCACGGAAAGATGATGATCGCGATCACGACGACCAGCGCCGGCACCACGAACGGCCAGTAGGATGGCGGCCGCAACTCCTTCTCCGGCGCGGCATCAGACTGTGCCGCGCCCGGAGTCGATTGTGTCAACGCACTCACGCCTTCTCGCTACGCTCCAGGATCGGCCGGTACTGATCGTTGGCCTTCTTCAACTCAGCGGCAGGATCGGCGCCGGACAAGGTCGCAGTGACCGCGGCGCCGACGATGTCGCGGAATTCGGCGACCGGAATCACGACGGGCAGGCCCAGCTTGCTGATCTTGCCGGAATCGATCACCGATTGCAGCCACTCCTTGGTCTTGACGCCCTTCTGGACCTCGGGATCGCCAAGGATCGAGTTGCGGAACGGCACGCCGCCGCCGGCCTGCAGCAGCCGCGCGCCTTGCGTTTTCGAGACCACCCATTGGCAGAGCAGATAGGCGGCTTCCTTGTTCTTGCTCGCAGCGGCAACGCCGATGCCGTCGCCATAGGTCGAGGAATATTGGCCCTTGGGGCCGGCGGGCACGACGGTGTAGCCGACCTTGCCGACGACACGCGAGGCGGCGGGATCTTCCAGCGGCGGCGCCCAGCCGACGCCGTCGATCCACATCGCGGATCGGCCTTGCGTGAACGAGGCCATCGACTCCATCCAGTTGAAGCCGGCGACGCCGGGCGGTGCCGATTTCGTCAGGAGCGTCTGATACAGCTTGGTCGCGGCAATGGCTTCCGGACCATCGGTCAGGATGTTGCCCTTGGCGTCGAGGAATTCCCCGCCATAATTGAGGAAGAAGTTGCTCCACATCGCCATGTTGGCGTTGCGCAGGCCGCGCCCGACAAAGCCGTAGATGCCTTCCTTGGTGTCGGTGAGCTTCTCGGCCGCCGCAGCCATCTCGTCGAGGGTCTTGGGAATGGCGACGCCCTTCTTCGCGAACAGCTCCTTGTTGTAATAGAGGATGAAATAATCGACCGACCACGGCAACGACAGCATCTGGCCCTTGTCGTTCCTGGCGTATTGCAGGCCCGCGGCCGAGAAGTCGCTCTCGACGAGATCAGGGGCGGTCAGCGCCGGGTCCTTCATGAAGGGACTCAAGTCGGCGAGCCAGCCGGCCTTCTCGAACTGCCGCTTCTGCACGTGGTAGCTGAGATGGACGACGTCGAAGCTCGGACGGCCCGAGGTGAACTCGATCACGACCTTCTGGCGCTGCTGCTGCTCGGGTATCTGCTCCGCTTCGACCTGGATGCCGGTGAGCTCGGTGAACTCCTTGACGTATTTTTGCAGGTTGTCGCCGCGGGGGCCCTTGGCGAGGATCACCTCGAGCTTGGTCCCTGCGTATTTCTTCCAGTTCACCTCGGCGCGCGCCGGCAATCCCGTCAGGCTGAGCGCGCCAGCTGCGGCAGTGCCGGTCAAGAGCGTACGACGCGAGATTTTGTGGTTGACCACTTTGGGTCCCTCCCTGTGACTCAATTTGGGCGGATACTAGCGGCCGTTCTGCGTCTGCCTAGCCCTAATCTGTGGAATTCAGGGCCGCACGGCCGGCGTTTCCATCGGCAAGCCATGCGCTCGCGACATCAGATAGAGTTCGAGCGCGACCAGCTCGGGTGCGCCGAAATCATAGGCCTGGGCGCGGACACCCGTCATGCAACTGCGTAGCCGGCGCTCCAGCGATCCCAGCGTCTGCCATTCCAGCCGATAAAGCGGATAGCCGGTCGGCTGTGCCTGCGTGATCGGCGCGCCGGCAAGCCGCTTGTTGAAATTGTCGTCGTGGCAATTGGTGCAGGCAAGGTTGAGCTGGCCCTCGCGCTGCATGAAGAGGTCGCGGCCCTGCTCGACGAATGGCTTCAGTTGCGGATCGTCGCCGGCCGTAATCGCGACGCCGCGCGATTGGTGCGCGACGAAGGCGGACAGGGCCAGCAAATCGCGGCTCTCGTAGGGCAGCGGGGTTGCCTGCTGATGATTGCTGCGGCACAGATTGATGCGCTGGTCGAGCGTGACCGGGCGCGCCAGCGCCTTGTCGAAGGCCGGATAGCGCGCCGCCACGCCTTTCATGCTGTCGCGTGCATCGCCATGGCAGTCAGCGCAGGCCTTGTCGGCGCTGCCGGTCTTCTTCGTCCACAACGCCTCGCCGTCGAGCACGAACAGCATGCCGGGATTCGAGGTGTCGTCATCCTGCATCGCGCGCGTGTCGGGCCGCATGAACGAATAACCGGAGCGGCGCGCGTCCGGCGGAATCTCGCCGGCGAGCAGGGCAGGGGCGGTGGCGAGGAGCGCCGCGGCCGCTATCGCGCGCCAGAAACTCATTCGACCGTGATCGACGCCGATGCGCTGGACGAATAGCCGTTGTCGCCAATCCATTCGAACTCGAACTTGCCGCTCTCCTTTGCGACCGTGAAGAACGACAGATAGGGATTGGCCGCGATCGCCGGAAAGAGATCGGCGCGAAAAATCTCGGCACCGTTGTAGCGGCACGTGAAGCTGGTGATGATGTCGCGCGGCACCAGCGCGCCGTCCGCGGTATGGCGGAAGCCGGTCTCCATGATGTGCGAGGTCAACGTGCGGATCTCGATGATTTCGCCGCGTCTGGCTTTCGCCGGGACATTGATGAGCGCGGCCATCAATTCATCTCCTCTGTGCAGGCGGCCAGCGTCACGACGATTTCGGTCGTGACCTGCCAGAACGTGCCGTCGGAAAGACGCGCGATCGCCACCACCTTCTGGGTGTCGGCGAGCCGGATCCGGGTCGAGACCTGGGCGCGGCCGGAGGAGGGGCCGAGATGGAAGTTGCCGATGTTCGGCTGCGGGTTCTTCTCGTTGAAGACGTGGATGCTCTTGACGTAGTCGTCCGCCGTCATCGGGCTCGCGACGCTCACGGTCATCGGCACCGTGTTGCCGTTCTCGACCAGCGGCGGAATGTCGAGCTTCACCTTGCCGGTGCGGACTGGTGCTTCGCCGACGACGTTGCGGATCGCGGCGCTGAGCATCGCCGGTGTCGCCTCGAGCGGCCGCAGCGTGACGATCGGGATCGTCGCGGCGACCGTCACGCTTCCGGCAAGATTCAGGAATTGTCGTCGCGTGGTCGGCATGAACAGTCCTAGTCCCGAAGCGTTGCGAGAAAAGCCACGATGTCCTCGATCTCGGCGGCAGACAAGATCGGTTTGCCGGCGTAATTTCGCCCGACCCGCACGAGGTGGTCGGTGCGATAATAGGACGGCATGATGGTCTCAGGGTTGAAGCGCGCCGCATCGACTAGTCGAAGCCGCAACTGGCTCACCGTCCAGCGGTTCCCCGCACCCGAGAGGTCAGGCGCGATGTCGCCCTGGAACCGGGTTTCGGGGAAGGGACCGGAATGGCAGAGGATGCAGGTGGTGGTGCGCGCGAGCACGAGCGCGCGTCCGCGCGCGGTATCGCCGGGCGCGCCGGTGAGCGATTCCGCAATGCCGTCGCCGGCGATGTTGTAGGGCAGGAGCTCCTCGGCTCCCGCATGGCAGGCGAAGGCGAGACTGGCGGCGATCAGCGCTGCGATATGGACCGTTGTTCTAGCCAAAGGTGTCCGCCGTGATGGCTTGAAACCAGCGCTCGGCTTCAGCCGCCTCGCGGGCGCGCAATTCGCGCGGCGCATCGACCGGGCTGGTCGTTCCGCCCTCGACCTCGGCGAAGATGTCGCCCCTGGGCTGGTAGTTGCCCGCGAGTGAAAAGCCGTAGCCGGGTGCGGCAATGTTGTAGCAGACGCCTGTCAGTCGCGGCGTTTCTGGTGCGCGGCCGGCAATGAGGTTCACGATCGCGGCAGCGCAGGCCTTGCCCTGTGCGCTTGCCGCGGATGCCGATTTGGGAATGCCCCCGCCGAGGCAGGCATCGCCGATGACGTGGATGTTCGGGACCAGCTTCGACTCGAAGCTAACAGGATCGATCGGGCACCAGCCGGTGGCATCCGCAGCCCCCGCGACCTGGGCGATGCGTCCGGCGCGTTGCGGCGGAATGACGTTGGCGACGTCAGGCGTGTAGTTGCCGAATTCGGTGACGATGGTCCTTGTCGCGGGATCGACCGAGGTCACGCGGCCGCCTTGCGATAGTCCGATGCGTTCGATCATGTCGCCGGAAAGCTCTTTCCACGCCCTCTCGAACAGTCGCTGCTGGGAGAAATTGTCCTTGGCGTCGAGGATCAAGACCTTTGAGCGCGGCTTCTTCGTTTTCAGGTAATGTGCGATCAGACTGGCCCGCTCGTAAGGCGCCGGCGGACAGCGCGAGGGATTGGCGGGGATCGCGATAGCGACGGTGCCGCCGTCCGGCATGGCCTCCAACTGCCGACGCAACAGCAGCGTCTGCGCGCCGGCCGTCCAGGCGTGCGGCATTTTTTCTGATGCCGGGCCGTCGTAGCCGGGCAGGGCCTCGAAATGGAAGTCGATGCCGGGAGAGAGGACGAGACGATCATAGGGCAGCGCAACGCCATCGGCCGTCACGACGCTGCGCAGCTGCGGCTCGATTGTGGCTACCGTCTGGCTGATCACCGTGACGCCCTCGGCGGCGAGTCTGTCATAGCCAAATTGCTGAGCTTCGATGTCGCGGAGGCCGGCAATCACCTCGTTGCTGAACGGGCAGGAGGTGAAGACCGCATTGGGTTCGATCAGGATGACTTGCAAGTTCGCCTGCGCGCGCTTCAGCGCGCGGGCGCACGCCGCACCGCCAAAGCCGCCGCCGACCACGACGATGCGACCCGCCGATTGCGCGCGCAGGATCGAAGGGACGGCGAATGATGTGGCCGCGGCGGCAATGCCGAGGACGGCATCCCGCCGTGTCACCGGAGCATTCATGAGTCTTGTCCGGAACGTCTGCCGCGACGGCCGTACGGCCGCCGCGGCGTTTCTCAGGCGAAGGTGATGTTCTGGTCGCGCAGCGGCACTGAGCGGATGCGTTTGCCCGTCGCCGCGAAATACGCGTTGAGCACCGCCGGCGCCGCGACACCGATGGTCGGCTCGCCGACACCGCCCCAGAACCCGCCGCTCGGCACCATCACCGATTCGACCTTCGGCATCTCGTTGATCCGCATCGAATTGTAGGTGTCGAAGTTGGTCTGCTCGATCTTGCCGTCCTTGACGGTGCAGCCGCCGTAGAACAGCGCGGAGAGGCCATAGACGAAGGAGCCCGCGATCTGCCGCTCCACCTGCGCCGGATTGACGACGTAGCCGGGATCGGTGGAGGCGACGATGCGATGCACCTTGATCTTGTTGCCGTCGGTCACCGAGATTTCGGCGGCGCCGGCGACATAGCTGCCATAGCCCATGACCTGCGCGATGCCGCGATAGATGCCCTGCGGCGCCGGGGTGCTCCAGCCGATCTTCTCGGCCACGGCATTGAGAACCGCCAGGTGCTTGGGGTGATTGCCCATCAGCTTGCGGCGAAATTCGAGCGGATCCTGGCCTGCGGCCTGAGCCAGCTCATCCATGAAGCATTCCATGTAGATCGCGTTGTGATTGACGTTGACGCCGCGCCAGAAGCCCGGCGGAACGTGCGGGTTGCGCATCGCATGCTCGACCAGGAGGTTGGGCACGGAGTAACCGAACGCGGCTTCGCCGGTCTGGGCGACGCCCTGGAATGCGGCCGGATCCATGCCGTTCTGCAGCGCTTCGGGACGGAGCGAGAACAGGATCGATTGCCCGGACAGGCGGTAGTGCAGCGCAACCAGATTGTTGTCCGCATCGAACGCGCCGGTCATCTTGCACTGGGTGATCGGGTGATATCTGCCGTGCGCCATGTCCTCTTCACGCGACCACAGCAGCTTGATCGGCGTCCCCGGCATCTGCTTGGCGATCAGGACGGCCTGACGGACATAGTCGGTCTGGCCGCGCCGGCCGAAGCCGCCGCCGGGCATCACCTTGTGCACGTCGCACTTCTCCGCCGACAGGCCCGATGCTTCCAACGTGGCCGCGAAGGCCGCCTCGCCATTCTGCGTGCCGCACCAGACCTCGCACTTGTCCGCCGTGTAGACCGCCGTGGCGTTCATCGGCTCCATGGTGGCATGGTTCTGGTAGGGATAGCTGTAGACGGCCTCGACCTTCTTGGCGGCGCTGGCAATCGCCGCCTTCGCGTCGCCGTTCTTGTTGCCGACATAGGCCGGCTGCCCGTTGTCGAGGCCCTCGGTCAGCCATTTCGCGATCGACTCGCTCGAGACCTTGGCGTTGTCGCCCTCGTCCCAGACGATCGGCAGCGCCTCCAGCGCGGTCTTGGCCTGCCACCAGGTATCGGCAACGACCGCGACCGCGGTATCGCCGACCTTGACGACCTTCTTGACGCCCTTCATGGCGGTGATCTTGGCTTCGTCAAAGCTCTTCACCTTGCCGCCGAACACCGGGCAGTCCTTGATCGCGGCGTTCAGCATGCCCGGCAGCTTGACGTCGATGCCGTAGATCATGGTGCCGGTGGTCTTCTCGGCGGTGTCCAGCCGCTTCACGCCCTTGCCGATCAGCTTCCAGTCCTTGGGGTCCTTCAGCTTGACGTCGGCCGGCGGCGTCAGCTTGGCCGCGGCCTCGGCGACCTTGCCGTAGGTGGTGGTCTTGCCGGACGGCGTGTGGGTGATGACGCTGTTGGCGGCCGTGCATTCCGACGCCGGCACTTTCCACGCCTCGGCGGCAGCCTGGATCAGCATCACGCGTGCGGTGGCACCGCCCTTGCGGACATAGTCTTGCGAAGAGCGGATGCCGCGGCTGCCGCCGGTCGAGAAATCGCCCCAGACGCGCTTGCGGGCGACGCTCTGGCCCGGTGTCGGATATTCGGTCGAGACCTTCGACCAGTCGCATTCGAGTTCCTCGGCGACGAGCTGGGCGAGGCCGGTGAGCGAGCCCTGGCCCATTTCGGAGCGGGCGATTCGGATGACGACGGTGTCGTCGGGCCTGACCACGACCCAGGCGCTGATCTCGGGGGAGCCGTCGGCCGCGCGGACCACGCCGGGGCCGCCGAAGGGGATATCGAGGCCGACTGCGAGACCTGCGCCGACCGCGGCGGCGCCGACAACGAAGGCACGGCGGTTCATCCTGGGAGAGACATGCTTGTTCATTTGGCGGCTCCTTACGCGCTTGCGATCGTGTGGATCGCTTCGCGCACCTGCTGGAAGGTGCCGCAGCGGCAGATATTGGTGATGGCCTCGTCGATGTCGGCGTCGGTCGGCTTCGGCTTCTCGCTCAGCAGCGCCGCCACCGCCATGATCATGCCACTCTGGCAATAGCCGCATTGCGGCACGTCCTGGGCAATCCAGGCTTCCTGCACCTTGTGCAGTGCGTTGCCGGAGGCGAGCCCTTCGATGGTCGTGATCTTCTTGCCTGCGGCCTCGGCGACTGAAACGCCGCAGGAGCGGGTGGCGACGCCGTCGATGTGAACGGTGCAGGCGCCGCATTGTGCGATGCCGCAGCCATATTTGGTGCCGGTCAGGCCCGCATTTTCGCGGATCGCCCAGAGCAGCGGCGTATCCGGCTCGACGTCGAGCGTGAAGGTTTTTCCGTTGATTGTTAGGTTTGCCATCGCAGTCCCCTGATTGGCCCAATCCACCAATTGGACTCAGGGGCGCAATGTGTCCGGCAAATTGGAAAGGTTCAAATCAATAGTCCGAGGGGTAGCCGGCGGGGATTCCTTCCCTGAGCACCCGCGGCATGGCTTGGGGCGACGTCTACCGGCTTCCGCGGGACGCCCATGGAACCGAGAGCGACAGTTTGTCCCTTTTGCCGGGGTGCAAGTCGACAATGCTCTGCTACAGTGGAATCAGCCAAAAAGAGGTTCCATGAACGTACCGCAGCCTTGCAAAGTCCTGATGCTCTATCCGCTGTTCTCGGCAGAGTCCTTCTGGAGCTTTGGCGAATCCTGCAAAGTGTTGGGCGTGAAGCGCCCCGCGGCCCCTTTGGGGCTGATCACCGTTGCCGCGATGTTGCCCGAGCACTGGACGGTCCGGCTGATCGATTGCAACACGGAATCCTTCAGCGACGAGGATCTTTCCTGGGCCGACGTCGTCTTCACCGGCGGAATGATGCCGCAGCAGGCCGACACGCTGCGCCTGATCGAAATTTGCCGTGCCGCGGGCAAGCCGGTGGTCGTCGGCGGTCCCGATCCCACCTCGAGCCCCCATATCTATGAGAGGGCCGACTTCCAGGTGCTCGGCGAGGCCGAAAGCGTTCTCCACGAATTTATCGCGGCATGGGACAGCGGCGCACGCTCGGGCGTCTTCACGGCGCCGAAATTCCAGGCCGACGTCACCAAGACGCCGGTGCCGCGCTTCGACCTGCTCAAGTTCGAGGACTACCTTTATCTCGGCGTGCAGTATTCCCGCGGCTGCCCGTTCACCTGCGAGTTCTGCGACATCATCGAGCTCTATGGCCGGGTGCCGCGAACCAAGACGAATGAGCAAATGCTGAACGAGCTCGACAGGCTCTACGCCATGGGCTACCGCGGCCATCTCGACTTCGTCGACGACAATTTCATCGGCAATAAGAAGTCGCTGCGGCTGTTCCTGCCCCAGCTCGCCGAATGGCAGCGCGCTCACGGCTATCCGTTCGAATTGTCGACGGAAGCCTCGGTCAATCTGGCCGACGATCCCGAACTATTGGAGCTGATGGGCGCGGCGAATTTCTTCGCCATCTTCGTCGGCATCGAAAGTCCCGATCCGGCGACGCTGGTCGCGATGCGGAAGAAGCAGAACACGCGGCGGAACATCGCCGAGAGCATCCACAAGATCTACGCCGCGGGCATGCTCGTCACCGCGGGTTTCATCGTCGGCTTCGACAATGAGAAGCTCTCGATGGCGGATGCCATGATCGACTTCATCGAAGAGGCGGCGATCCCGGTCAGCATGGTCGGCCTGCTCTATGCCTTGCCGAACACGCAGCTGACGCGCCGCCTCGAGCGCGAGGGCCGGTTGCATCCGGGCCACGATTTGGCGCCGACCATCGGCGCGGATCAGTGCACCGCCGGGATCAACTTCGATCCGGTGCGCCCGTTGCGCGACATTCTGACGGACTACAAGCGCGTGCTGGAGCACATCTACAGCCCGGCCGCCTATGCAAGGCGCATCGACCGTCTGATGACGCTGCTCGACCGCTCTCGCCAGCGCCAGGAGCTCGCGGAAGGCGATATCCGCGCCCGGATCGGCGCGATGGAAACGGTGCACAAGGTGGTCACGGCCCTTCCCGAGGCGCGCGGGCCGCTGTGGCAGACCTTCATGAACTGCGCCAAGCGCGACACCACATCGGCGCGGATCGCCGTGCAGATGATCGCGGCCTATGCGCATCTCGGGCCGTTCTCGCGCAAAGTCATCGCTGCCATCGATGAGCGTCTCGCTGCGCTCGACGAGGAGACGGTCGTTCCGGTGGCGAGTGTCGAGGTAACGGCGGCCCGACATCTGGCCTGACGGTCTACTTCACCGCCAGCCGCAAAAAGCTCATCACGCTGCCGAGCGCGGCAAAGCCGGCGCCGAGTGCCAAGGCCACGACTGCGCCGTCGTGACCGGCCAGCGAGAAGCAGGCTGCGGCGAGCGCCGCCCCCGTCGTCTGCCCCGTCAGGCGCGCGGTGGCGACAATGCCGGAGGCGCTGCCGCTGCGATGCGGCGGCGCGCTCGACATCACCGCCTTCATGTTCGGCGCCTGGAAGAAGCCGAATCCCATGCCGCAGATCACCATCCGCCAGATGATGTCGGGGATCGCAGGGTTGGCTGGCAGCATCGCCAGCAGTGCCATGCCAAGGCCGAGCATCACGAGGCCGATGCCGCCGAGCAATCCCACCGCGTGCCGGTCGGAGAGGCGTCCGGCGATCGGCGCCATGATGCCGACCACCAGCGGCCACGGCGTCATGAAGAAGCCTGTCTCGACCTGCGAACGTCCCAGCACGTCCTCGAAATAGAACGGCAACGAGACGAAGGCGAGGCCCTGCACCGCGAACGAGCACACGGCCGTTGCCGCCGACAGTGCGAACATCGGCCGGCTGAACAGGTCGATCGGCAGCATCGGCGCGGGATGGTCGGCGTGGCGGCGCGTCAGGATGAAGCCGAGCGCGAGAGCCGTGACCAGCTCGATGCCCACGACCACCGGTGAGAGATTATGCGCGGCACTGGCGATGCCCGTGATGAACAACCCGAGACAGGCCGACGCCAGGATCGCGCCGAGGAAGTCAAAGCCGTGATCGGCGCGCGGCGTCTTCGGCAGCATCGCAAATCCGATGCCGATCGCGATCAGGCCGAACGGGATGTTGACGGCGAACAGCCATGGCCACGGGCCGACCGCGAGGATGGCGGAGGCGATCGACGGGCCAAAAGTGAAGGCGGTCGCGACCACCAGCGCGTTGTGGCCGAAGCCGCGGCCGAGCATCCGGCCGGGATAGACGAAGCGCACCAGCGCCGTGTTGACGCTCATGATGCCGCTCGCACCCAGCCCCTGCAGCGTGCGCGCAACCAGCAGGCTCTCCAGCGACCACGCCACCGCGCAGAACAGTGAGGCGATGGTGAACAGGATTAGGCCGCCGAGATAGATGCGCTGGTGCCCGACGATCTCGCCGAGTGCTCCCAACGGCAGCAGCGTCGCCACCAGCGCGATCTGGTAGACGTTGACCACCCAGACCGATTGCTCCGGGCTGACATGCAGGTCGCCGGCAATGGCGGGCAGCGCGATGTTGGCGATCGCGGTGTCGAGCGAGGCCATCGCCAGCGCGGTGAAGATCGCGGCAGTGGCCCAGCGCCGCTGTGCGGGCGGAAGGCCATCGGCAATGGGGTGGTCGGGCTTGCGCGCGGCGGCAGGTAACGTGATTGTCATTGCGTCAGCGCGTTGCTCCGGCGGCCGGCTCGAGGGGACTTGGCATGTACTACGGCGCGGCTGCCTTCCACAGGCATATGCTTGCATGCAGTGTATGCGCGAAGGCTGGGCGATGATTCCGGGCGCCGGCGTATGATCACGCGAACTGCTGCAATGTCAGGGGAGCGCCATGCACATCGTCGTTTTGCCCGGTGACGGCATCGGGCCCGAGATCACGACCGCGACATCAGGCGTGCTGCGCGCGGCCTCCGAGCGCTTCCAGCTCAATCTGCGCCTGGAGGAGCACGCAGTCGGCCATGCGAGCCTCCAACAATTTGGCACGACCGTGCGCCCCGAGCTGCTCGGTATCGTTCGCGCCGCCGACGGCCTGATCCTCGGGCCGACCGCGACTTTCGACTTCAAGGACGAGGCCCATGGCGAGCTCAACCCGTCGCGGCATTTTCGCAAGAACCTCGACCTTTACGCCAATGTCAGGCCCGCGCGCACCTATGCGGGGCGGTCCGGGCGGGTCGGCGATTTCGACCTCGTCGTGGTGCGCGAGAACACGGAAGGGTTTTACGCCGACCGCAACATGGAGCGGGGCAATGGCGAGATGCTGGTCACGCCCGACGTCGTGATTTCGCTGCGCCGGATCACGCGCCTTTGCTGCGAGCGCATCGCGCACGCGGCGTGCCGGCTGGCGATGAAGCGGCGCAGGTATCTGACCATCGTGCACAAGGCCAATGTGCTCAAGCTCGGCGACGGCATGTTCCTCGAGATCTGCCGCGAAGCGGCGAAGGCCTATACTGGTCTTGGGGTCGACGACATCCTCGTCGACGCCATGATGGCGCATGTGGTGCGCAACCCCGACCGGTTCGACGTCATCGTCGCCACCAACATGTTCGGCGACATCCTGTCCGATCTCACCGCCGAGCTCTCCGGCAGCCTCGGCCTCGGCGGCTCGCTCAATGTCGGTCACAGCCACGCCATGGCGCAGGCCGCGCATGGCTCGGCGCCCGACATCGCGGGCCAGGATGTCGCCAATCCGGTGTCGCTGATCCTGTCGGCGGCGTTGCTGCTGGCCTGGCATGGCGAGAACAGCGGCGCGGTGCGCTACGAGGAAGCCGCACGTGCGATCGAGGCGGCCGTGGCGAAGGCGATCGGCGAGGGCAGGGCAACGCGCGACGTCGGCGGCAAGCTCGGCACCATCGCCGCGGGGGCCGCGATCGCGGAGATATTGCAGGTCGGGTGAGTGGTCACGCGGGGTCTTGCGTGTTTTTTTAGGCGCCCAAAACAAAAAACGCGAAAACAACCCCATGCACAGTAGAAGGCCCCTTGATCGATAAGGGATTTTCGAATCGCGTCACGACGACATTTGCCGCTGCCGCGACGTTGACCCGTCGGGCAAAACACTGGCAGGATGTCAGGATTGCACCGGTCGGCAAAAGTCTATTGTCGGCTTCGAAGTGCTGAGTTTCATTTTTTCTTTTCCGCTGAATTTACTCGATCCATTTGCAGAGGTTTATTGCCATGAAGATGTCTGTGCCGATTTTGTGGGCAACCGTGATCCTCACCGCGACCGCTGCCTTGGCCCAGAATGGCCTTCCGGCCTGGGCGTTCTTGTGGGACCCGACCGTCAAGGTGCCCCCGGCTGACGACAAGCCCAATCAACTCGCCGGCAGTAGTGCCGCATTCAGCTGGAAGCAGGCGCGCGACCTTTTCTTTGCGCCTGATTGGCATCCGGATGACCATCCGGCCATGCCGGAGATCGTTGCCAACGGACGAAAGCCGGATGTCCGCGCTTGCGGATCGTGCCATCGCGTCGAGGGCACCGGCGGTCCTGAAAATGCGAGCCTCGCGGGCTTGCCGGCGAGCTATCTCGTTCAGCAGCTAGCCGATTTCAAAAGCGGCGCGCGAAAGATGTCGGGGCCGGAGAGGCCCTCCACACAATTGATGATGGCGTCAGTCAAAGGCATGACGGACGCCGAGGTGCGCGCCGCGGCAGATTATTTCTCTGCGCAGAAGCCCAAGCAGATCATCAAGGTCGTCGAAAGCGAGAGCATTCCAAAGACGGGCCCGTCCCGCTTGTTCTACGTCAAGAGCCCGGAGGGCGGCTCCGAAACTCTCGGCCCGCGCATCGTCGAGGTACCGGACGATGTAGATCAGTTCGAGCTTCGAGATTCCCGGGCGACCTTCACGGCCTATGTGCCGGTTGGAAGCCTGGCGAGGGGAGAAGCACTCGCCAAGACGGGCGGATCGGGAACAACCGTTGCCTGCGGTAGCTGCCACGGTCCGGAGTTGAAAGGCGTCGGTGATATTCCGGCAATTGCCGGGCGCTCGCCGACCTATATCGTGCGCCAGCTCCATGAATTCCAAAGCGGGGGGCGCGTGGCGAGCACAAGCTCCCTGATGCAACAGACTGTCGAAAAGCTGTCGCAGAACGACATGATCGCGCTGGCTGCCTACGTGGCGTCGCTCTCCCCATGATCCGAGCCGCTGCTGCGGGGGATAACGTCGCTCCTTGGCCCTAAGCGTCGGTTGGCGTGGGGCATCGGCAGGTCCGGAGTCTGGTAGAGCAGAAGTCATCGCTCCGGTGCAGACTGCCGCCTTTCACCCGACCCGGTCATCGGCTCGCTTGGACCAACGTAGAATAATGGCTGTTCTCAGCCGGGTGTATGAGATTGGATTGGTAATGAAACGACGAGAATTCCTGACTCTGGTTGGTGGTGCGTCTGCGTTGCCTCTGGCAGCGCGAGCACAGCAAGCGAAGCGAATGCCGCGAATTGGCCTTCTCCTCCCCCCACCGCGGAATTTGGAAGTCGACGCGTTCCTCAAGGGGCTCAGCGATCTCGGTTGGGTTGACGGCGTGAACGTTCATGTCGAATACCGGGACGCCGGTGGCGACGACGCCAGGCTGCCGGCGCTTGCGAATGAACTTGTCGCTCTTGATGTTGACGTTCTCGTCACAGCCACATTTCCCGGGATTCTTGCCGCTCACAACGCGACGACAAAAATTCCGACGGTGATGATCGTGGGCCCCGATCTGGTGACCATAGGCCTTGCAGCCAGTATGGCTCATCCAGGCGGCAACATCACGGGGCAAACCTTTTTCCTGACAGAACTGGCTGCAAAGCGCTTGGAGATTCTCGCAGGCTTGGCTCCCTCGACGCGACGCGTAGGGGTGCTCATGCAGCGAGGAAATCCACTGAACAACGCTACAATGAGCACCATGAGGAACGCCGCGCAGGCATTGAAGATGGAGCTACTAGCTATCGAGGTCGACGTCCCCGGCGATGTCGAAAGCGCGCTGTCACTCGTCGGCTCTAACCCGATGGACGGCCTCGTGATCACGGACGCAAACGCGTTTGTCACCAACACGTCCATGGTGGCCGCGATTGTGGACAAGTGCCGCGTGCCATCGGTTGCCGCACCCATCGTCGCCTCCCGGGGGGCGGCCCTGATGGGTTACGGTGTGGACTTCACCGCAATGTTCCGCCACGCCGCTGTTTTCGTCGACAAGATATTGAAGGGTGCCAACCCCGCCGAGATTCCCATCGAGCAGCCGACGCAGTTCAAGACCGTCATCAACCACAAGACCGCAAAGGCGCTCGGCGTGGAGATACCTCCGTCGTTGCTGGTGCGCGCGGACGACGTGATCGAATAACAGTGGGGCCGCGGCGGCTCGCTCAATGTCGGTCACAGCCGCGCCATGGAGCAGGCCGTGCACGGCTCGGCGGCTGACATCTCGCCAATCCGGTCTCGCTGATCCTGTCGGGCGCTCTGTTGCTCAGCTATATGCCCGATTTGGTAAGTCGAGCCAGCGTAGCGAGTTGCCGCATCCATTGCATTCTAGGCCGGGCTGGATAGCCACCCCAGGTCGTTCCCGGGGGAACGTTGGTCATAACTCCCGATCCCCCTGCCACCCTTGCACCCTTGCCTATCGTGACGTGAGGAGCAATCGCAACTCTGCCACCAAGGACGACAAAATCTTCAATCGTAACGCTGCCACTAAGACCCGATTGTGCGACGATGATACAATTGCGGCCAATGACTACGTTGTGACCGATCTGACAGAGGTTGTCGATCTTTGTGGCTTCTCCGATGATCGTGTCTCTTATGCCGCCCCGATCAATCGTCGTGCCAGCCCCGATCTCTACGTCGTCACGGATAATGACTCGCCCGGTCTGCGGGACTTTTTGCCATCGGGCACCGGCGACATAGCCAAAGCCGTCCTGCCCAATATGGGAACCCGGATGGATCACGACGCGCTCGCCCATAAGCGTATGTGTAATCGAGCAGCCCGCGCCAATCGTGCAGTTGCGGCCTATCAGAACATCCGGGCCGATCACGGCCGTTGCGGAGATGATGCTTCCCGCTCCAATCTCAGCTCGGGGTCCGATCACGGCTCCCGGATCAACCGTGACTCCGCCAGCAAGGCGCGCAGTTGGATGGATCGTCGAGCCGGAAGCTATATCGCTGGCTTCGTAAACGGAGGTGGGCCGAAGAGATCGGGGGTAAAGTTCGGTATGGACGTCGACAAATGCTTGGTAGGGCTGCTTCGCAAGCAGCGAGATGAGAGTGCTTGGGGCGCGGCTTTCGAAGCGATGAAGCATCAGGCAGGCCCCGGCGCCCGTTCTGGTCAGCGCGTCGGCATACTTGCCGCTTTCGATAAAAACGAGGTCATTCGGCCCGGCGAGTTCGAGTGGCGCAACGTTTGTAATCAGATGTGAAAGTCGTGTCGCGTCGTGACATTCGGCGCCGGTTAGCGAGATAATTTTGGCTACCGTCAAGCCTGCGGGGCTATCGAAGAACTTGCCGTCTCGCATATCCCCTCCCTCATTGCAGAACGATCGCGAATAGGGTGAGGCGATATCGCTGCAACCTGAATCGCCGCTCTTGTTGGTCTTGCGTCCAACCTTGAAAAGCTCCGTAAGGGCAATTCAAAGGTTACGTACCAAGTCTGCTTCATCCTTTCTCCAATTGAAGCTCGATCGGTCGATTTCGGTACGATTGCTATGACCAGCGATTCGTTTGAGAGGAGAACGAACCGACCTGTGGTCGGTTGATTTAGATCAATGATCAAGGATCATCCGTTGTGGGGCCTCCAAAGAACTCGAAATGCTGCGTGTTGGGTAACTCGCTGGCGATACGGTTCCATCGCTGTCCAAAAGGCGAAGCTGCATTGCGACGGCATTGATCAGTCGCGGGCCGCTAGCTATGGCTTACGTTGGTTTCGGCCAAGCGGCGATGCCAAACGGGAACTATCCTGTCTGGCAGGACCTCACGCCGCACCATTCCAAGGCTGCTACCGGGCAGGCCGCTAGATCCTTTTGAGGTATGCAGATGATTGCGGCGGGTTCGTCTGCGCTCTGCTGGTGTCCTTAGCCAGCTCCTCAGAGCGAACTGGCACTTTCCGCTCCTCCTGAAGACAGTCCGGATAGGACTGCCTTCGGGGCTGATGGAGTCCGGGGATGATAGCTTCAGAACTGATACCTCCGCAGTCCCCCATCCACCGGGATCACCGTGCCCGTGATGTAGCGCGCCACGGGGGACGCCAGAAACACCGCGAGTGCGGCGAGATCTTCCGGCTCGCCCCAATAGCCGACGGGAATCTCTTCCTCCGCAAAGCGCTCGCGATAATCAGGCGCGTAGTTGCGGCGGATCTGTTCGCTCATGATGCGGCCGGGCGGGATGCAGTTGATGGTGATGCCGTGCTCGCCGATCTCGCGCGACAGGCCCTTGGCCCAGGCGTGCACGGCTGCTTTGGCGGCGAACGCGGCGTTGAGGCCTTCCGGCTCGGACTTGCCGGTGATGTTGACGATGCGGCCCCATTTGCGTTCGATCATCTGCGGCAGCAGCGCATGCGCGATGCGGCGGTAGCTGGTGAAATTCAGCGCGATCGCTTCGTCCCATTGGCTGTCCGGCGCATCGACGGGGAGGGGGCGGCTGCCGCCGGCATTGTTGATCAGGATGTCGACATGGCCGAGCTCGCTCACGGCGAAGGCCGAAATCCTCTCCGCCGCGTCCTTGGCCATCACGTCCTGCTCGAATGGCGTGATCAGACCGGAGCCGACTTCGCTCACCAGTTCGGCGAGCAGGTCGGTGCGCCGTGCCACGCCGACGACGCGCACTCCTTCGGCAGCCAGGCCCTTGGCGATGGCACGGCCGATGCCGACGCTCGCTCCGGTGACGACGGCGGTTTTGGATGTGAGCCCGAGATCCATGGTGACACGCCCTCTTGTTTGCTTTTCTGCTTGTCGCTGTTGGTTTGGCTGATCGTTTTTCTGTTCGTTTCCTGCCCTGTCCCCGTCAGCCTGATTTGCCCGACCGGGACGAGCAGTGGTAACCAAGAGCCGCGTTGAAGGAAACACGAAAAAGAAAAGGCGCCGAGCGATGGTCTGGGATCCGCAGCAATATCTGAAATTCTCCGGCCACCGGCTCCGGCCCGCCGTTGACCTCTTGATGCGGATTCCGGATTCTGGTCCGCGTGCCGTTGCCGATCTCGGCGCCGGCGCCGGCAACGTCACCAAGCTGATCAAGGAGCGTTGGCCGGACGCGACGGTGACCGGTGTCGAGGGCTCAGCCGAGATGGTCGCCGCCGGTCGCAAGGCGGCGCCGGACGTGGAATGGTCACACGAGGACCTCGGCCATTGGCGCCCGACGAAGCAATATGACGTCGTCTATTCCAATGCCGCGCTGCACTGGCTGCCCAATCATGCGGCACTGTTTCCGTCGATCATGGAGAAGGTGACGCCTGGCGGGATGCTCGCGGTGCAGATGCCGCGAAACTTTCTAGCGCCCTCGCATGTGCTGATCGGCGAGACGGCGCTGAACGGTCCCTGGCGGTCAAAGGTCGAGCATCTCGTCACGCCGCCGCCGGTCGAAGCGCCGGCCTATTATCACGGTCTTCTTGCTCCGATGTCGGCCAATATCGACATCTGGGAGACCGAATATCTGCAGGTGCTGGAAGGCGAGAATCCCGTGAAGGAGTGGACCAAGGGGACCTGGCTCACGCGCTATCTCGATATCTTGCAGGGCGACGAGAAGGCCGCGTTCGAAGCCGCCTATGGGATGCGGGTCGCGAAAGCCTATCCGAAGAACGCCGCGGGACAGACGCTGTTTCCGTTCCGGCGTCTGTTCATGGTCGCCCAGCGCAACGGCTGATCGCACTACCGCAATGCGACATAAGCGCTCGCTTCCGGGAACGGCAGCAGGAGCCGGGTTGCGCAAGATAGCTTGGCTGCGGCAAATTGGGCTTAGGTCTAGTTGTTCGGGTGGCGGATTGCTGTCAGTACTGAAATCGGAAAACAAAAAAGACCCGGCTTTAGAGGTTGTTGGGAGGTTCGTTCATGCGCAAGCTGCTTCTTGCGGTCGCCGCCGCAGCTGTTCTCCTGTGTCCCGCCGTCGTCGAGGCCCAGAGCCCGATCGTCATTAAATTCAGCCACGTCGTCGCCAACGACACTCCCAAGGGCAAGGGCGCCCTGAAGTTCAAGGAACTTGCGGAGAAGTACACCGACGGCAAGGTCAAGGTCGAAATCTACCCGAACTCAACGCTGTACAAGGACAAGGAGGAGATCGAGGCGCTGCAGCTCGGCTCGGTGCAGATGCTCGCGCCATCGACCGCGAAGTTCGCACCGCTCGGTATCAAGGAATTCGAGGCGCTCGACCTGCCCTGGTTGTTCAAGGACGACCAGACCTATTCAAACGCGATGAAGGGCACGATCGGCAAGTGGCTGTTCGAGAAGCTCGAGACCAAGGGCATCACCGGGCTCGCTTACTGGGACAACGGCTTCCACATGCTCTCCGCCAACCGTCCCCTGATGAAGCCGGCCGATTTCCAGGGTCTCAAATTCCGCATCTCCGGATCGAAGGTCGCCGACCAATATCTTCGGATCATGGGCTCGATCCCCCAGATCATGGCGTTTTCCGAAGTCTACCAGGCTTTGCAGACGGGCGTGGTCGACGGCTGCGAGAACACCGCATCCAACTACCTGACGCAGAAGTTCTACGAGGTGCAGAAGGACATCACCGTGTCCTATCACGCGCACCTGCAGTATGCCGTCATCGTCAATTCGAAATTCTGGTCCGGCCTGCCGCCTGATATCCGCGCCCAGCTCGAGAAGGCGATGAACGAGGCGACCGACTACACCAACCGGATCGCGCACCAGGAAAACGAGGATGCGCTGGCCGAGATCAAGAAGACGGGCAAGACCACGCTGCATTATCTGACTGACGCCGATCGCAAGGCGTGGCAGGAAGCGATGCAGCCGACTTACAAATGGGCGAAGGGGCGGGTCGGGCAGGAGGTGCTCGATCTCGTCGCCAAGGAACTCGACGTCAAGATGAACTGACGCGGGCGCGTTTTGAGAACAACCATGAACGGTCGGGGGTGATCGCACTCCCGGCCGTTGCTCTTGAATGATGAGCCAAGCTGAGGGGACCAAGTTGCTGCGTGCATTCAATCGTGTGCTCGATCATCTCGAGGAATGGCTGATCGCGACGATGATCGCGGCCGCGACATTGCTCATCTTCGTTGCCGTGCTGCACCGATATGGCGCCGGGCTGTCGATCGACATCGCCAAATGGGCGGAGGCGCGCAACCTGGCCTTGCTGGCCGTCCCCGCGCGAGCGGCGTTCGTCTGGCTTGCCGCTCTCGACCTGTCCTGGGCGCAGGAACTCTGCATCTACATGTTCATCTGGATGGCGAAGTTCGGTGCGGCCTATGGGGTGCGCACCGGCATCCATGTCGGCGTCGACGTCCTGGTCAACATCCTTCCCGGCGGATCGCGCCGCCGCGTCATCACGTTCGGCCTGATGTGCGGCGCCCTTTTTACGGCCATCGTGTGCTATTTCGGGGCCGCGTTCGTCGGCCAGATGTGGCAGACCGGCCAGCAATCCAACGATCTGGAAGCGCCGATGTGGCTGGTGTATCTCACCATCCCGCTCGGCTCCGGGCTAATGTGCTTCCGCTTCCTGCAGGTCGCCTGGTCGTTCTATCACACCGGCGAGCTGCCGCATCACGACATGGCCGGCGTCGAGGGCGTCGAAATAGACCCGGTCCATCCGGCCCCGGTCACGCGCAGTCAAGTCGTCCGCGACGAACGCAGCCCGCTCGGCTGGGTCCTGATGTTGTTGCCGGTCCTGATCGTCGCCGTGTGCTTCGCCCATTCCGCGCACGTGATCACGCTGCCGCAGGGCCTGCGTGTCGCCGTCGTCTTCGGCCTTCTGCTGTCGTTGATGCTCACGGGCATGCCGATCTCGATCGCGCTCGGCCTCACCGTGCTCAGCTTCATGTTCACGTTGACCGACGTGCGAACGGAATCGGTGGCGCTGAAGCTGTTTACCGGCATCGAGAGCTTCGAGATCATGGCGATCCCGTTCTTCATCCTTGCCGGCAACTTCCTGACCCATGGCGGCGTCGCGCGCCGGATGATCGCGTTCGCGACTTCGTTGGTCGGGCATTGGTACGGCGGTCTCGCGCTCTCGGGCGTGGTCGCCTGCGCGCTGTTCGCCGCGATTTCCGGCTCGTCGCCGGCCACCGTGGTGGCGATCGGATCGGTGATCCTGCCCGCGATGGTCGCGCAGGGATTTCCGAAGAGGTTCGGGGCGGGCGTGATCACGACCTCGGGCTCGCTGGGAATTCTCATTCCACCCTCGATTCCGATGGTGCTTTTTGCCGTCTCTACCAACACCTCCGTCGGCAAGCTGTTCATCGCCGGCATCGTGCCGGGGCTCGTGCTCGCCATGCTGCTCGGCGCCACGACGTTCTATCGGGCCTGGCGTAACGACTATCCGAGGATGCCGAAAGCAACCTTCTACGAACGCTTCGATGCGTTCCGCAAGTCGATCTGGGGTATCCTGCTGATCGTGATCGTGATCGGCGGCATCTACAGCGGCCTGTTCACGCCGACCGAAGCTGCCGCGGTCAGTGCGGTGTACGCCTTCATCGTCGCGGTGTTCATCTATAAGGATCTGAAGCTGCGAGACGTGCCGCGCGTGCTGCTGTCGTCGGCAAATCTTTCGGCGATGCTGCTCTACATCATCACCAACGCAGTCTTGTTCTCGTTCCTGATGACCTACGAGAACGTGCCGCAAGCGCTGGCGCAATGGATGATCGACCAGGGCCTCGGCTGGATCGGCTTCCTCCTCCTCGTCAATCTCCTGCTGCTGGTGGCGGGCAACGTGATGGAGCCGTCCTCGATCATCCTGATCATGGCGCCGATCCTGTTTCCGGTTGCGATCAAGCTCGGCATCGACCCGATCCATTTCGGCATCCTGATGACGGTCAACATGGAGGTCGGGCTGTGCCATCCCCCGGTCGGCCTCAATCTCTACGTCGCCTCAGGCATCGCCAAGATGGGCATCACCGAGCTCACGGTGGCGGTGTGGCCGTGGCTGCTGACGATGCTCGCGTTCCTCGTGGTCGTGACCTACTGGCCGGGTCTGTCGCTGTGGCTGCCGAGATTGCTGGGCATGTAATCGGGCACAGGCGATGCATGGCTAACGCGCGGTAAATCCGCTCGCTCAAATGCCACCGCTGTGCGGTGCACGCATTTTTACGGATGTGCGGTAGAACCGTGCCAGCGGATGGGGCTGGCATGTTGTTCAACAGAATGGAATCCGGACGGGCGTCGATTTCCGACGCCGTCTACATGGAAGTGATCACGGGGCTGCACGGCACGACGGTGCCCACTATTCTCGCCGCCGTCTGCCAGGTGATGGTCGGCGCGATCACGACCTACGAGACCGGTGACGCGGTGACGGCAGTCCTTACGGCCGCCGGCGTCGTGGTGGCCATGATCCGCCTGTTCGAAATCGCGGCGTTCCGCCGTCGCCTCTCGCAGCCGCCGCAGCTGGATCGGGCCGAGGCCGCGCGTTGGGAACGGCGGTACATTTCCGGCACGGTCATGACGGCCCTGGTGCTCGGCGTGTTTGCCGCGCGCAGCATCGTGCTGGGCGATGCGCTCTGCTGCGTGATGGCGGTCGGCATCGGTTTCGGCTTCGGTGCCGGCGTGGTGGCGCGGCTGGCGCTACGCCCGGTCGCAGCGCTGCTCGATCTGGTCGCGATCGCCGCGCCCGCGGCGATCGTGACGTTCATGCAGCCCGATCTGCGCCATGTCGGGCTCGGGCTCCTCATCCTGATGTATGTGGCCGCGAGCTTCGAGATGGTGCGGCTGAGCTTCAATGCCTCGATCAGACAGATCACGCTCAAGCGACAGTTTGAGCGGCTCGCGCGCTCGGACTCGATGACCGGCGTCTTCAACCGTTCGGTGCTGGTGGAGGATCTGCCGCGAATGCTGGCGGACGGAAATTCCAGCATGATCGCCATCCATGCGCTCGATCTCGACCGCTTCAAGGAGGCCAATGACCGCTTCGGCCATCCTGTTGGCGACGCGCTGCTCAAGCAGGTGGCCGGGCGGCTCAAGGCGATCGCCGCAGCTCATGATCTCGTGGTCCGGATGGGCGGCGACGAGTTCATCCTGGTGCAGCGCGCGGCGGCCGATGCGGAAGCGATGGCACGGCGGATCGTGCAATCGATCAGCGCGCCTTATGATGTCGACGGGCAGGTGATCGGGCTCGGCGTCAGCGTCGGCGTTGCCGTCGCGCCGCAGGATGGGCGCACTGTGGAGGGGCTGTTGTCGCGCTCCGACCGGGCGATGTACCGCGCCAAGCAGGATGGCGGCGGCTACGTGCTCGCGCGGGAGCTGCGGATGGCGGACATGCGCGCCTCCGATAAGTCGGTGGCCGGAGGTTTGGCCGCGTAAGGACTTGTTGGAACCGCAATCGAGATGCGGTTAGATACCTCCCAAGAGACGAGCCGGGAGGGCATTATGAGCAGCATCGAAGCCGACACGCCGAAGGGCGCAACGCCGTCCGTGATCGCGCAGCAAACGGCGATGCTGAACGCGCTGCCATTCTCCGACACGCGGGATTTCGACGACGCCGCGCGCGGCTTCCTCGGCACGATCGAGAACGCGGCGATCACCAATCCGCAAGGGCGGACGGTCTGGAGCCTCGAGCCTTACGGCTTTCTCGCCGCCGAGCAGGCGCCAGCCACGGTCAATCCGAGCCTGTGGCGGCAGTCGCGGCTCAACATGCAGCACGGCCTGTTCGAGGTCGTGCCCGGAATCTACCAGGTGCGCGGGCTCGACATCGCCAACATGACGCTGATCGAAGGCGACAGCGGCGTCATCGTCGTCGACACCCTGACCTCGATCGAGGGCGCGCGCGCCGCGCTCGATCTCTACTACAGGCACCGTGGCCAGCGGCCGGTGGCGGCCGTGATCTTCACCCACACCCACACCGACCATTGGGGCGGTGCGCGCGGCGTGCTGGAGGAGGATGCACTCGCGACCGGCCGCGTGCCGATCATCGCGCCGAACTTGTTCATGGAGCATGCCGTCTCCGAGAACATCATCGCGGGACCCGCGATGTTGCGCCGGGCGCAGTACCAGTTCGGGCCGCTCCTCGCCAAGGGCGCGCGCGGGCAGGTCGATTGCGGCCTCGGCAAGTCGATGGCGGCAGGTTCGGTGGCGCTGCTGCGGCCGACCGATTTGATCATGGCGACCGGCGACAGGCGCGTGATCGACGGCGTCGAATTCGAATTCCAGATGGCGCCGAACAGCGAAGCGCCGGCGGAGATGCATTTCTTCATCCCGCGCTACAAGCTGTTGAACCTTGCCGAGAACTGCACCCACAATTTCCACAATCTGCTGCCGTTCCGCGGCGCCGACGTGCGTGACGCGCTGGCCTGGTCGAAATATCTGGGCGAGGCCCTGCAGCTCTGGGACGGCAAGGCGGAGGCGATGTGTGGCCAGCATCACTGGCCGGTGTGGGGACGCGAACGCATCGGCACGATGATCCGGCAACAGCGCGACCTCTATAAGTTCGCGCATGACCAGACCATTCGCCTGATGAACCACGGCCTCACCGCAGCCGAGATCGCCGAAGCGATCCAGCTGCCCAAGAGCCTGGAGGGCGCCTGGCACGGCCGCGGCTATTACGGCCACATCCGGCACAATGTGAAGGCGATCTATCAAAAGTACCTGGGGTGGTACGACGCCAATCCGGTCAATCTCGACCCGCTGCCGCCGGTCGAGTCGGGCAAGAAGTATGTCGAGTACATGGGCGGCGCCGGCGCCATCCTCGCGCGGGCGCGTGTCGATTTCGACAAGGGCGAATTCCGCTTCGTGGCGCAGGCGCTCGGCCATCTCGTCTTTGCCGAGCCGGACAATCAGGCTGCGCGTGCGTTGCTGGCGGATACGCTGGAGCAGCTCGGCTACGCCGCCGAAAGCGCGACCTGGCGCAATGCCTATCTGTTCGGCGCGCAGGAATTGCGCCAGGGCATGCCGAAGGTGCCTTCGCGCCCGCCGATGCCGCGCGAGACGCTGGCGGCGCTGCGCACCTCACAGCTCTGGGACGTGCTCGGCATCCGCCTCAACGGACCGAAGGCGGAAGGAAAGCACATCGTGCTGAACTGGAGCTTTTCCGACACCGGCGAGACCTTCGTGCTCAATCTGGAGAACTGCGCGCTGACTTACACGGAGGGCATGCAGGCGGACAATGCCGATGCCAGCTTCACGCTGGCGCGGTCGACGCTCGACGAGGTGATCGCAAAACTGACCAGCTTCCCGGAGGCCGTGACCGCCGGCAAGGTCAAATTCGCCGGCAACCCGATGCGCCTCGCCGAGCTGATGGGCCTGATGGACGAATTCCCGCGCATGTTCGAGATCGTCGAGCCGAAGCGGGCGGTGGTGAGGTAGGGCAGCCGTCAGCGCGTTCTCATTGTCATCGCCCGGCTTGACCGGGCGATCCAGTATTCAGTGACGCCGCTGATCGAACCGAGAAGCCGCGGCGTACTGGATGCCCCGCCTGCGCGGGGCACGACAGTGGCTACTCCGCGCTGCTCACCAGCTTGATCCGCGGCGCCTGTTCCTCGCCGAGGCTGCGATAGGCCGCGAGATAATCCAGCGCCATGCGGCGCGCCGTGAAGCGCGTCTCGAACTGCTTGCGGATAACGGAGCGGTCGAGTTGCGGCAGGCGACCGACGACGCCGGCCGCGCTGAGGACGTCCTCGACGACGAAGCCGGTGAGGCCCTCGTCGATGATTTCCGGCACCGAGCCGCGGTTGAAGGCGATGACCGGCGTTCCGCAAGCCATGGCCTCGATCATCACCAGTCCAAACGGCTCCGGCCAGTCGATCGGCAGCAGCAAGCCCAGCGCGCCGCTCAAAAACTCCGACTTCTCGTGATCGCTGATCTCGCCGATGAATTCCACCAGCGGATTGTTCTCGATCATCGGCCGGATCAGCTCGTCATAGTAATCCTGGTCGGCCCGATCGACCTTGGCGGCGATCTTGAGCGGAATGCCGCAATGCGTCGCGATCTTGATGGCGCGGTCGACGCCCTTTTCCGGCGCGATGCGGCCGAGCACGGCGAGATATTCCTGTTTCGCCGGCTTCGGCGTCAGCAGGTTCTCCGGCAGGCCGTGGTGAATCGTCCTCACCCAGTTCGCCTGCGGCACCGGCCGGCGCTGCGCATTCGAGATCGAGACGACGGGGACCTTCGAGAAGGTCTTGAAGACCGGCTGATGCTCCGGCAGATCGAGCCGACCGTGCAGCGTGGTCAGGAACGGCGTCGGCTGCCGGTAGAACAGCGACCACGGATAATAATCGAGATGGAAGTGGAGGAAATCGAACTCCTCGTCGTCACATTTCTGCCGCACCCGCTCCAGCATCACCATGTGCAGCGCATTGGGATCGCGCACGGAACCGTCGAGGCGGAGCGCCCGCGGCCACAGCGCATCCAGCTTTGCCGAGGTTTGCGAGTCGCCGCTGGCGAATAGCGTTACGTCATGCCCAAGGGCCACCAGCTCTTCCGTCAACCAATGCACCACCCGCTCGGTGCCGCCATACAGCTTGGGTGGAACAGCCTCCGTCAACGGAGCTACCTGCGCGATGCGCATCTCACCATCTCCTCTGTGCGATCATGTGTAGGAAAGCCCCCGCCTGTTCAGCACCGGCATGCCAATCAAGGGAACGTTCCCGCACTTGCGAAGTTCCTCCCTCCGAACGTTACTTATTCGACACGTCGGATGCCCGTCGCGATGCTGCCATCACATCATCGCAGAACGCCCGCATCCGCATGTCGTGATGAGTGTGCCCGGGAACCGAGGCGAGTGGTCGATGTTCAGTCGGCTAACAACAAAAGTCTGAATCATCACGACGGGGTCGATAGTCACATGGATCATCTTTCTGGATATGCGCCCCGGCCGTTTGCCTTTGTTTTGCGCTATCTTCGGCGTCGCCTCACGTCGCATCTCGTGATCCTGACCGCTGTGGTAGCGGCCGTCGCCTGCTCCGTAGGCACGCAGTATGGCGTCAAATCCCTCGTCGACAGTTTGTCGGCAGGCGCTTCGCATGGTGGAAGCGTATGGCTGGCATTCATATTCCTCATGACGCTGATCGCCGCTGACAATTTCCTCTGGCGGATTGCGAGCTGGACGGCCAGCTTCACCTTCGTCCGTGTCACCGGTGATTTACGCCGTGACATCTTTCGTCATCTGACCGGCCACGCGCCGAGCTACTTCTCCGACCGCATGCCCGGCATGCTGACGAGCCGCATCACGGCGACGTCCAATGCGGTGTTCACGGTCGAAAACATGTTCGTCTGGAATGTGCTGCCGCCGTGCATCGCAACGGTTGCGGCAATCGCGCTGATTGGAACCGTCAGCCCTTACATGGCACTCGGCCTGATGGTAATTGCCGGCGGCATGGTGCTTGCGATGTTCCGCTTGGCTGCCGCGGGCAAGCCGCTGCATGACGACTTCGCCGACAAGGCCGCCGTCGTCGACGGCGAGATGATCGACGTCATCAGCAACATGCCACTGGTGCGCGCCTTCTGCGGCATCGGGCACGAGCATGAGCGGTTCGACGCGACTGTGAATCGGGAGCTCACCGCGCGCGGCCGCAGCCTGCGCTATCTGGAGAAGCTGCGGCTTATCCATGCCGGCGTCACAGTCGTGCTCACGATCGCCCTGATGGCCTGGGCGATCATGCTCTGGCAGGATGGCCGGGCGACCACGGGTGACGTCGTGCTGGTCTGCACCCTCGGTCTCTCCATTCTGAACGCGACGCGCGATCTCGCGGTGGCGCTGGTCGACGTCACCCAGCACGTTGCGCGGCTGACCGAGGCGATCGCCACGCTGCTGGTGCCGCACGAATTGCGCGACCACCCCGAGGCCGAGCCGCTGGTGAAGAGCGGCGCCGCGATCGCGTTCAACAATGTCACTTTCGGCTATCCCGGCGGCGAAAAGATCTTCGAGCGCTTCAGCCTGCGCCTGCAACCCGGCCAGCGCGTCGGCCTGGTCGGCCAGTCCGGCGGCGGAAAGTCGACGCTGTTCACGCTGCTCCAGCGCTTCTACGACACCGACGAGGGCAGCATCACCATCGACGGCCAGGACATTTCCAAGGTGACGCAGCAGAGCCTGCGCGAGGCGATCTCCGTCGTGCCGCAGGACATCTCGCTGTTCCACCGCTCAATTCGCGAGAACATCCGCTATGGTCGCCCGAACGCGACCGACGACGAGGTGCTGCGTGCGGCGATTGCGGCGCGCTGCGATTTCGTCGAAAGCCTGCCTGGTGGTCTCGACACCATGGTCGGCGACCGCGGCGTCAAGATGTCCGGCGGTCAGCGCCAGCGCATCGCGATTGCGCGCGCCTTCCTGAAGGACGCGCCGATCCTGCTGCTGGACGAGGCGACCGCCGCGCTCGACAGCGAATCCGAGGAGGCGATCCGCGAGGCGTTGTCGCGGCTGATGCGCGGCCGCACGGTCATCGCGATCGCGCATCGCCTCGCGACCCTGCGCAATTTCGATCGCGTGATCGTGTTGAGGGGTGGTAAGATCATTGAGGACGGGTCGCCCGAGCGTCTGATGCAGGGCCACGGGCCCTATCGTGAGCTGGTCACGCAGGAAATGAGCCGGCTCGCCCAAGCCGCCGCGTAAACCACAGTCGCGTTCGAGTCGGTTGCGTGTCGAAACAAGCGCAGGGGAGCTGCTGATGTCGGCTGAAGCCGTTACCCAATTCGTCTCCGTGACGCGGACCGTGGACCAGGTCGCGGAACAGCCTTTCTATATTCCGATGACGGGACCGTCGGCGCGGCCGCGGCGTTCGCTCAAGCACGACGACACCTTTATCGTGCTCGACAGCCATGGTGACATCGGCGCTTCGGCCGGTGGGCCCGATGGCCTGTTCCATCACGACACGCGCTACCTTGCGAGGCTCGAGCTCGTGCTCGACGATCTCCAGCCGTTGCTGCTGGGCTCGAACCTGCGCGACGACAATTCAGCCCTGACCGTCGATCTGACCAATCCGGACATCTACCGGCAGGGGAGCCTCGTGCTGCAAAAGGACATGCTGCACATCGTGCGCACGATCTTCCTGTGGCGCGGGACCGCCTATCAGCGCATCGGCGTGCAGAACCACGGCGACCGCCCGACTGGCTTCGCGCTGACGCTGCTGTTCGACAATGATTTCGCCGATCTGTTCGAAGTCCGCGGCGAGCGGCGCCCGCGCCGCGGCATCGGCTCGAGCCGGCTGTTGGGACCGACCGACGTGCTGTTCGACTACCGCGGTCTTGATGACGCCGAGCGCACCACGGGCCTGCATTTCGATCCGCGCCCGACCAAATTGTCGGTGAATGCTGCGACCTGGCAGCTCGAACTCGACCCGCATGAGTCGAAATCCCTGTTCGTAGCCGTGTCCTGCAACCGGCCGGTCACGGAGAAGCCGGCGCGCTTTTTCAGAAGCCTGCTCGCCCACCGCCGCGAGATGCGCCGATCGACGATGGGCGCCGCCAGCATCGAGACCTCCAACAACATCTTCAACGAGGTGCTGTGCCAGGCCATGGCCGACCTCAACATGCTGATGACGGAGACGCCGCAGGGCCGCTATCCGTATGCGGGGATTCCCTGGTACTCGACGACGTTCGGCCGCGATGGGCTGATCACCGCGCTACAGATGCTATGGGTCGACCCGCGGATCGCCAAGGGCGTGCTGCGGCGGCTCGCCCATTTCCAGGCCAAGGCGGTCGATCCGCTCGCCGATGCCGCGCCGGGCAAGATCCTGCATGAGATGCGCGGCGGCGAGATGGCGGCGCTGCGCGAGGTGCCGTTCGCGCAATATTACGGCAGCGTCGATTCCACGGCCTTGTTCGTCCTGCTGGCAGGAAGCTATTTCGAACGCACCGGCGACGAAAAGACCTTGACCGAGCTGTGGCCGGCCATCGAAGCGGGGTTGGCCTGGATCGACGGTCCGGGGGACCCCGACAAGGACGGCTTCGTCGAGTATCAGCGCGCTACGGAAAAGGGCCTCGCCAACCAGGGCTGGAAGGATTCCTACGACGCGATCTTCCATGCCGATGGCCAGCTTGCGGAAGGCAATCTCGCGCTGGCCGAGGTGCAAGGTTACGTCTTTGCCGCCAAGCGGCTCGCCGCGCGCTGCGCGCTCCGGCTTGGCAAGCCTGATCTCGCCAAAAAGCTCGAGGCCGAGGCCAAGGAGCTGGCCGAGCGTTTCGAGACCGCGTTCTGGTGCGAGGAGCTCGGCACCTATGCGCTTGCGCTCGACGGCAAGAAGCGGCCCTGCAAGGTGCGGACCTCGAACGCCGGCCAGATCCTGTTCAGCGGCATGATCCGCGAGGACCGTGCGCGCCTCGTCGCCGCCGATTTGATGCGGCCGCATTTCTTCTCGGGCTGGGGCATCCGCACCGTCGCTGTCGGCGAGGTGCGTTACAATCCGATGTCCTATCATGACGGGTCGATCTGGCCGCATGACAATGCGCTGATCGCGCTCGGGCTCGCGCGCTACGGGCTCAAGCATTCGGTCGCGCATGTCTTCAAGGGACTGTTCGACGCCGCGATCTACATGGACCTGCGCCGGTTGCCCGAATTGTTCTGCGGCTTCCGGCGCGAAAAGCGGCGCGGCCCGACGCTCTATCCGGTCGCCTGCGCGCCGCAGGCCTGGGCCAGCGCAACGGCGTTCACGCTATTGGAGGCGGCGCTGGGCATCGAATTCGACGTGGCGCGCGGCGAGATCCGGCTGCGCAATCCGCATCTGCCGGCGTTTCTGCACGAGGTGATATTGCGCGATCTGCGTCTGGGCGAGTCCAGCGTGGACCTGCGCGTCAGCCGCCATGGCGAGGACGTGGCGCTGGAGGTGTTGCGCACGCGTGGCCAGATCCAGGTCTCGATCGTGCTGGCGCGCTGACGGCGCGCCGGGAGGAGGGTGCATGCGTACCGCCGGATGGTTGGCCTTGGGCGTCGTGATCGTCTGCGGAATGACGCTCGCCGTGTCACGCGCCGCGGAGGAGTCACCCGCACCCTCGACCGAAGCGAATGCACCGCCGACGGCGCAGCCGCCGGCGTCGTCGGTCCCCGTCACGCCAAAGAATGCCGCGCCGCCGCCGTCGGTCACGATCATCGGCGCGAGCGATGCGCACGGTGTGCTTGGCCGTGACGTGCTCAGCGCGGCGAACGAGGACATGGGCCGCATCGTCGACGTCATCGTCGACCGGAGCGGGCACGTGCGCGCCGCCGTGATCGATTTCGGCGGCTTCCTCGGCGTCGGCAGCCGCAAGATCGTAGTGGACTGGAACGCGCTTCGATTCGGCAAGATCACCAACAAGAAGGACAGCATCACGCTGGAATTGACCAAGGCGCAGGTCGCGGCCGCGCCGGAGTACAAGGAGGACACGCCGATGGTGGTGCTCGGCGCGTCCGGCAGCCTGCAGCCGCTGCAAGCTGTTCAGTGAGGCGCGGGGAGGGATGGCCGCCGGTGCTGTTGTCGAGGAAGCCGAATCATGCGGATCGCGAGGGCCGCGTTGAGCAGGACAAATTTGCGGCGCCGATGCCCGCCGGCATTCCGGCGCCGTCGCGCCAGAGCCTGCGCGGCCTCGACTGGTTCATCTTCTTCCTCGCCGACGTGCAGACCGGATTCGGGCCGTTCATCGCAGTTTATCTGACGACCCAGAAATGGACCCAGGTCGAGATCGGCCTCGTGCTGTCGATCGGCGGCATCGTTGCCCTGATCGGCCAGATGCCGGGCGGTGCCATCATCGATGCCGCGAAATCCGAGCGCCTGGTCGCCGGCCTCGCCATCGCCACCATCGGCTGCTGCGCGCTCGCCTATGCGGCGATGCCGATCTTTCCCGTCGTGGTGGCTGCGGCCACCTTGCACGCCGCCGCGAGCTGCGTGCTCGGACCGGCGATCGCGGCGATCAGCCTCGGTCTGGTCGGCCCGCTCGCGATCGGCGAGCGTCTCGGCCGCAACGCGCGCTTTGCTTCGCTCGGCAACGGTGTTGCGGCCGCGGTGATGGGAACGGCCGGCTATCTGCTGTCGAGCCGCTCGGTGTTCCTGGTCACCTTCCTGCTCGCAATTCCCACCTTGATCGCCCTCTCTCGCATCCGCGAGCACGAGGTCGACATCGCGCGCTGTCACGGCGAGATGCCGCGCGAGGCGGAGGATCGCGGCGACACCAATATCTGGCATCTGATCCGGCAGCGGCCGCTCATCGTCTTTGCGCTCAGCGTGCTCCTGTTGCAGCTCGCGAACGCCTCGATGATGCCGCTGATGGCAAGCGCGGTGACGGCGCGATCGAGCGAGTGGGCGACGGTCCTCGTCGCCTTCTGCATCGTCGTGCCGCAGGCGATCGTGGCGCTGCTGTCGCCGAGCGTAGGGCGCAAGGCGCAAGCATGGGGCCGCAGGCCGCTGCTGCTGATCGGATTCGCGGCGCTGACGATTCGCGGTCTGCTGTTCGCGACCGTGCGCGATCCGTATCTGCTGGTGCTGGTGCAGGTGTTCGACGGCCTCACTGCGGCGGTGTTCGCGGTGATGATCCCGCTGATCGTGGCCGACGTCGCCTTCGGCAGCGGCCACTTCAACCTCGCGCAGGGCATCGTCGGCACGGCAATGGGCATCGGCGCGTCGCTGAGCACCGCGCTTGGCGGCTATGTCAGCGATAAATTCGGCAATGCGATGGCGTTCACCGGACTGTCCGGCATCGCGGCGACGGGACTTCTGCTTATTCTGCTTGTGATGCCGGAGACGCGGCGCACGGACATGATCGTAGCAAAAGAAATGGCCGGCTGAACCGATTCAGCCGGCCATGAGTGGATGGGAGAGAAGAGATCAGGCGTCGAGATTGTGCAGGCGTGCGCGATTGCGCAGCACGATCTGGCGGGCGCCCGAGAAGCCGAGAATGCCCTGGGCGTGAAGCTGCGACAGCGCGCGCGAGACGGTCTCGAGCGTGAGACCGAGATAGTCGCCGATGTCGCGGCGGCACATCGGCAGCGCCATCATGCCGGCAACCGCGAGGCGGCGGTCCATTTCGAGCAGGAAGGTTGCGACGCGCTCCATCGCGGTCTTGCGGCCCAGCAGCAGCATGTGGTCTTCGGCGTGGCGAAGCTCACCGGCGGTCATGGCCCAGAGCTTGCGGGCGACCTGGACGTCGGTGGCTGCGGCCTTCTCGAGGCTCGCGCGCTTCACGAGGCGCACCGTGGTGTCGATGATAGCTTCAGCAGCAAGGCGGTGGGTGGTGCCGGATTCGAGGCCGAATACGTCGCCGGGAAGGTGGAAGGAGCCGATCTGGCGGCGGCCGTCGGAGAGAAGCTTGTAGCTGCGCACGGCGCCGGTGACGACCTGATAGACATACTCGGCCGGCTCGTCCTCGCCATAGATCTCCTCTTCCTTGCGGTAGGAGAACTCGGTGGCAACGAGGCCGACATGGCCGGCGATCGCACCGAACTGGTCGGAGACGGGATAGCCCGGGGCGATCTTGCTGCCGTTGATCTGGGTCTTGATCGCCTGGGTGTTGATCGTCTGGGTCAGCATCTGCGCCATCTCCGTTGTGATGGCGCTTTGTTACGCGGTATCGGGTGCCTCGAAAATTTCGCGAGATATCTTAAGGGGGGTGCCTTACGTAGAATCCCGTAGGTCAGCTATGGACCCGGTTCTGGATGGCGTGGCGAATGCGTTTGACCAGGTTTTCGTCCAGAAGCGGCTTCAGAATCACTTCATTCACGCCTGCGGCCGCCGCCCGGGCCGAGATATTCGGGTCGGGATAGCCGGTGATCAGGATCACCGGGGTATCGCCCTCGGACTGGCGCAGTCGCCCGGCCAGCTCGATGCCGTTGATGTCGGGCATTTTGTAGTCGATCACGTAACAGTCTGCACCGGACGGGCTCGCCGCATTGAGCAGCGCTGTGGCATTCCTGAAGGTCCGCACGGAAAAACCGTCGGTTTCCAGCAAAAACCTCAGCGAGCCGAGCACAGCGGCATCGTCGTCGACCACATAGATGCTTGGCTTTGCTGGTGACGACATCGGGAGCCGCTCAGGATGGGAGCTGATCGCAATCATTCCGATCTGGTAGCACAGGGCGAGCGAGCGGTTTTGACTTGCCTCAATCCTGGTGACTTCAATCGTTGAGCATTCCGGCACGCATGGCCAGCCGCACCAATTCCGACAGGCTGTTGGCCTGCATCTTGGTCATCACATTGGCCCGGTAGACCTCGATGGTGCGCGGGCTGATGTCGTACTCGCGGGCGATCAGCTTGTTGGAGAGGCCCGCGATCAGCCCCTCCATGACCTGGCGTTCCCTGGGGCTCAGGGAAGCGACGCGAGCGGCGACATCCTGGGCGATGGCATCGTTCCTGGCCGCCGGCTCGCCCTCGCGGATCGCGGATTCGATCATGGCGACGAGGCGGTCATCTTCGAACGGCTTTTCCAGGAAATCCATGGCACCGAGCTTCATCGCCTCGACCGCGAGCGGCACGTCGCCATGGCCGGTCATGATCAGGATTGGAAACCGGCTGCGCTGCGCCTTCAGGCGCTTGAGAAGCTCGATCCCGTCGATGCCGGGCATGCGCACGTCGGAGACGACGCAACCGAAGGCGAGGCCGGGCAGGGCGTCGAGAAAACTCTGCGCGTTGTCGAACAGCGTGACGCCGAAGCCAGCCGAATCCAGCAGGAAGTTCAGCGAATCCCGCATCGCCTCGTCGTCGTCAATGACGTAGATGATTCCCTTGGTCGTCATGGATCAGTTCTCGTCGGCTGCCGGCAACGTGAAGCGGAATGTCGCTCCACCCGATGCGTTGCTCTCGGCCCACATCCGGCCGCCGTGAGCCTCGATGATCGAGCGGCTGATGGAGAGTCCCACGCCCATGCCGGTGTCCTTGGTGGTGAAAAAAGTCTGAAACAGGTTTGGCATGACTTCGTCCTGGAAGCCGGAGCCGGAATCGGAGACCTCGATCTCGATCATGTCGTCGGCGCCGCGAGAGTTGGTGACGACGAGCTCACGCCGTGGCGACTGCGCCATCGCTTCCAGCGCGTTGCGGAAAAGGTTGACCAGCACCTGCTGGATTTGCACCCGGTCGGCGAGCACGAGATCGGCGTTGGGATTGAGGCTGAAACGGAGCTGCACGTCCTGCTCGCGCGCGCCTGCCAGCCCGAGGGCGCCGGCCTCTTCGATCAGTCTGGACAGGCTCTCGACCCGTTTCTCCGATTCGCCGCGGGAGACGAAGTCGCGCAGGCGCCGGATGATCTGGCCGGCGCGCAGCGCCTGCTCGGCGGCGCGCTCCAGCGCGCTCTCGATCTTCGGCGCATTCGGATCCTGGCTTCCGGCGAGCAACCGCCGCGACCCCTTCATGTAGTTGCTGATCGCTGCCAGCGGCTGGTTGAGCTCGTGGGCGAGCGCGGACGCCATTTCGCCCATCGCGCTCAATCGCGAGACGTGGACGAGCTCGGACTGCAATTCCTGGAGCCGCGTCTGGGTTTTCTGATGCTCGGTCAGATCGCGGACGAAGCCGGTGAAATAGGGCTCGCCGCCCGACTGCATCTCGCCGATCGACAGGTGCATCGGAAAGGTCGTGCCGTCGCGGCGCTTGCCGGTCACGATGCGGCCGATGCCGATGATGTGCGGGTCGCTGGTGGTCCGGTAACGCGCGATGTAGCCGTCGTGACGTGAGCTGTCGGGCTCCGGCATCAGGATGCGGACGTTCTGGCCGATTGCCTCCGACTCGACCCAGCCGAACAGGCGCTCGGCCGCCGCGCTGAAGAGCTGGATGATGCCATGGCCGTCGATGACGATCATGGCATCGGGAATCGTCTGGAGGATCGAGCGGAGGTGACTCTCGCGGGTGCGCAGGGTTTCCTCGACCTGCTTCTCCTCATCGACATCAAGAAAGATGCCGCTGAGATGTCGGGCAGCGCCGGCGTCGTCACGAATCAGTCCCGCGCGGGCGCGGATCCACTGCGCTCTGCCCGACGCCCCCGTGACCCTGAACGACACGTCGAAGCTGCCGCCCCGTTCGGAGACGCGCCGGATCGCGATCTCGATCCGCTCGCGGTCGTTCGGCTCCAGCCGGGACAGAAACAGCGCGTAACTCACCGATTGGCCGGATTCGATTCCGAACAGGATTCTGGCCGTCTCCGACCACTCCAATTCCAGTGTCTTGAGATCGAGATCCCAGGTCCCGACGCCAAATCCTTCGATTCGAACGCGGAAATGTTCGCCCCGGCCGTCATCTTGCGGATGAATCACACGGGTCGGCGCCACACGATCACTCCCATTCTGATGCGGGGAACCGCACAGCGTTACCGTCGGCAATGTACCCAAGGAGGGGCCAGAGGCAAGTTCCGATGTCTTATACCATTGGCAGATTTCGGGCCCGCGCGGTGATCCAAGGTTTTGATCTATCTCATCCTGCCAGCTGGCGACCGGCTTACGATCGGATCAAAGCTCATTGCCCCGGAGACTCCGATGACATACGCGACCGTGATGGTCAGCCTGGCGCTCGATCAGCCCAACGAGGCGCGGCTTCAGCTCGCGGGCGAGCTTGCCGAACGATTCGAGGCGTCGATCATCGGCATTGCTGCGGGGCAGTTCGCCCCGCCGCTGTATTTCAGCGATGGCGCCGCAGCGCAGGGACTGATCGATGAGGGAGAAGCCTCGGTCAAGCGACGCCTGGGCGAGCTCGAGGCGCAATTCCGCGCCGCGATCAGGAATCGCGGCGGACATGTGGAATGGCGCAGCGCCATGGATTTCCCGGCGCGCTTTACGTTCACCCAGGCGCGTTGCGCCGACATCATCGTCACCGGCGGGCAGAGCCCGACCTTCTCCGACGCCTTCGCGCTCGCGAGCCCCAAGGATCTGGTGATGCAAGCCGGCCGGCCGATCCTGGTCGTGCCCGACGGCGTCAACTGGCTCGACCTGCGCAGCGTCCTCGTGGCGTGGAAGGATACGCCGGAAGCCCGGCGGGCGCTCGCCGATGCGCTGCCGATCCTGCGCAAGGCCAGGGATGTTACCGTCGTCGCAATTCCCGAAGGCGACGACGATCGCCCAGCCGCGGTCGCTGGCGTGACCGACGTGACGGCGTGGCTTGCCCGCCACGGCGTGACCGCGATCGCGCGCGTTTCCGAAGCGGCCCGCAACGAAACCGTCGCCGGGCAACTGGAGAAAATTGCCGGCGATGTCGGCGCCAGCCTGGTCGTCGCCGGTGCCTACGGTCATTCGCGCTTCCGCGAACTAATCCTCGGCGGCGTCACCCAGTATCTGGTTACTCAATCTGCCCGCTGCGTGCTGCTGTCGCACTGACGCCGGAGCGATACAAGACGAATCGAAGAGGACGCGCCGTGTACAGATTCCTTGAACAGACCGTCGACGGCTACATGACGCACGACGTCAGGACGGTGAGGCGCGACCTCGACCTGCTCGCGCTGAGCGAGATGTTCGAACGCGACGATTTCAATTCCTATCCGGTCGAGGACGACGGGCAGGTCGTCGGCATCGTCACCAAGTTCGACATCCTGAAGTGCTTCGCCTTCACGCCGAGCCAGATGCTGCCGCGCTACCACGACCTGATGAGCCGTAAAATCGGCGACGTCATGACGCCCGACTTTATCTATGTCAGCCCCGACACGCGGCTGACGCGCGTGCTCCAGATCATGGTCGAGCACCGCATCAGGAGCATCATCGTGCTCGACGGCGCGCAGAAGCTGGTCGGTATCGTCGCGCGCGAGGACGTTATCGCGGCGCTCAAGGCGACGGCACGCGAGTGACACGGCGGTTGCGTGATTTTGCGGAAGATTCTTTTTCTTCCCTTCTCCCCCTGTGGGAGAAGGTGGCATAGGCGGCCTTCGGCCTCCGTTCTTAAGAACGCCGGAGCGAAGCTTCGGCTATGGCGCCGGATGAGAGGTTTTTCTCCACCGAGAGACTCTTGGTGCGGGACCAACCCCTCACCCAAGTGAGTGTGCGGGACGGTCCTCGCTGCCCTCTCACAAGGAGAGAGGGCGCATCAACTGGCTGTGGCGCAGCCCTCACATTAACAGAAATCCACATAGCTTGATTTCAATCAATTCCCCACGAGGGCGAATGTGGTTTCTGGCCCTGTGTTCTTTCAGAGAGAATCCGCATGAGCCAGCCCTCCATCTCCAAGTCCATGACGTCAGGTGAAAGCGGCCTGGCTGTCGTGTTCGCGGTCACCGCCTTCCTCTGCGTGATTGCCTCGGCCAAGGCGCTCGATGCGCCCTTCGCCTTCCATGCCGCGCTGAGCGCGGCGGCGAGCCTGGCCGCCGTCTTCTGCATCATCAACCGTTACCTCGACCGGCCGGCGGCGCTACCGCCTGCGGAGATCAACGGTCGCCCGAATTACAACATGGGGCCGATCAAGTTCTCCTCCGTCATGGCGATGTTCTGGGGCATTGCCGGCTTTCTCGTCGGCCTCATCATCGCCTCGCAACTGGCGTGGCCGGCGCTGAACTTCGATCTGCCCTGGACCAGCTTCGGCCGCCTGCGTCCGCTGCACACGTCCGCGGTGATTTTCGCCTTCGGCGGCAACGTCCTGATCGCGACCTCCTTCTACGTCGTCCAGAAGAGCTGCCGCGTTCGCCTTGCGGGCGATCTCGCGCCCTGGTTCGTTGTCGTCGGCTATAACTTCTTCATCCTGATCGCCGGCACCGGCTATCTGCTCGGCGTCACCCAGTCGAAGGAATATGCCGAGCCGGAATGGTACGCCGATCTGTGGCTGACCATCGTCTGGGTCACCTATCTGCTGGTCTTCCTTGCCACGATCATCAAGCGCAAGGAGCCGCACATCTTCGTCGCGAACTGGTTCTATCTCGCTTTCATCGTGACGATTGCGGTCTTGCATCTCGGCAACAACCCGGCGCTGCCGGTCTCGGTGTTCGGTTCGAAATCCTACATCGCCTGGGGCGGCATCCAGGACGCCATGTTCCAGTGGTGGTACGGCCACAACGCGGTCGGCTTCTTCCTGACCGCCGGCTTCCTCGCCATCATGTACTACTTCATCCCCAAGCGGGCCGAGCGGCCGATCTATTCCTACCGTCTCTCGATCATCCACTTCTGGGCGCTGATCTTCCTCTACATCTGGGCTGGCCCGCACCATCTGCACTACACGGCGCTGCCGGACTGGACCCAGACGCTCGGCATGACCTTCTCGATCATGCTGTGGATGCCCTCCTGGGGCGGCATGATCAACGGTCTGATGACGCTGTCGGGCGCCTGGGACAAGCTGCGCACCGATCCCGTGCTGCGCATGCTCGTGGTCTCCGTCGCCTTCTACGGCATGTCGACCTTCGAGGGCCCGATGATGTCGATCAAGGTGGTCAACTCGCTCAGCCACTACACCGACTGGACCATCGGCCACGTGCACTCCGGCGCGCTCGGCTGGGTCGGCTTCGTCTCCTTTGGCGCACTCTACTGCCTGGTGCCATGGATCTGGAATCGCAAGGGCCTCTACAGCCTCAAGCTCGTCAACTGGCACTTCTGGATCGCGACGCTTGGCATCGTCCTCTACATCTCGGCGATGTGGGTGTCCGGCATCCTTCAGGGCCTGATGTGGCGCGCCTACACCTCGCTCGGCTTCCTCGAATATTCCTTTATCGAGACCGTCGAGGCGATGCATCCCTTCTACATCATCCGCGCAGCCGGCGGCGGGCTGTTCCTGATCGGCGCGTTGATCATGGCCTATAATCTCTGGATGACCGTTCGCGTCGGCGAACAGGAAGTCCAGATGCCCGTCGCTCTTCAGCCGGCGGAATGAGGAGTTTTCCATGTCGTTCTGGACACGCCACCAAATCTTCGAAAAGAACTCGATCATCCTGATCGTCGGCATCCTGCTGGTGATCGCGATCGGCGGTCTCGTCGAGATCACTCCGCTGTTCTACCTCAAGAGCACGATCGAAGCGGTCGACGGGATCAGGCCGTATACGCCGCTGGAGCTCGCCGGGCGCAACGTCTACATCCGCGAGGGCTGCTATCTCTGCCATTCGCAGATGATCCGCCCCTTGCGCGACGAGGTCGAGCGCTACGGTCATTTCTCGCTGGCCGCCGAGAGCATGTACGACCATCCGTTCCAGTGGGGCTCGAAGCGCACCGGTCCCGATCTTGCCCGCGTCGGCGCCAAATATTCCGACGACTGGCACGTTACCCATCTGACGAACCCGCGCGCAATCGTGCCGCAGTCGGTGATGCCCGGCTATCCATTCCTCAGCAAGACCGAGGTCGATCCGGACACGATCGCCGACCACATGCGCACGCTGCGGACGGTCGGCACGCCCTACACCGACGACCAGATCGCCAATGCGGGCGCCGACATGAAGGCCCAGGCCGATCCTGACAATGCAGGCTCCGACGCTTTCACGAAGCGCTACGCCAAGGCCGTGGTGCGCAACTTCGACGGCAAGGCCGGCACGCCGACCGAGATGGACGCGCTGATCGCCTATCTCCAGATGCTCGGCACGCTGGTCGACTTCAAGATCTACAACGAGAAAGCCAATCTTCGCTGAGAAGGCACCAACGATGAAAGCCATCCTGACCCTCGACAATCTCGCGTCCGGCCTCGTGACCACGATCTGGACGCCGGTGTTCGTCGCGATCTTCGTCGCGATCATCGCCTACGCATTCTGGCCCCGTAACAAGGCAGCTTTCGACGAAGCGGCACACCTGCCGTTGCGGGAGGAGTAAGAGATCATGACCGATCATCATAGCGACATCGATCCCGTCTCCGGCAGGTCCACGACCGGCCATGAGTGGGACGGCATCAAGGAGCTCAACACGCCGCTGCCGCGCTGGTGGGTAATCACCTTCTACCTCACCATCGTCTGGGCGATCGGCTACTGGATCGTGTATCCGGCCTGGCCGCTGATCTCCAGCAATACCACGGGCCTGTTCGGCTACTCGACGCGCGCCGACGTCGCGGTCGAGCTCGCCAACCTCGAGAAGATCCGCGGAGCCAAGATGGTTGCGCTGGGCGCGGCCTCGCTCGCCGACATCGAGAAGGATCCCGCGTTGCTGGCGCTCGCGCGAGCCAAGGGCAAAACCGTGTTCGGCGACAATTGCGCGCCATGTCACGGCTCAGGCGGCGCCGGCGCCAAGGGCTATCCGAACCTGAACGACGACGACTGGCTGTGGGGCGGCACGCTCGACCAGATCATGCAGACCATCCAGTTCGGCGCACGCTCCGGCCATGCCAAGGCGCACGAAGGCCAGATGCTCGCATTCGGCAAGGACGGCGTGCTGAAACCGGACGAGATCGTCACGGCCGCCAACTATGTCCGGGCACTCTCGGGCCTTCCGACCCGCAAGGGCTATGACGCGGCCAAAGGCGAGAAGATCTTCGCGGAGAATTGCGTCGCCTGCCATGGCGACGGCGGCAAGGGCAACCCGGAGATGGGCGCCCCCAATTTGACCGACAAGATCTGGCTCTATGGTTCGGACGAGGCGACGCTGATCGAGACCATCAGCCAGGGCCGCGCGGGCGTGATGCCGGCCTGGGAAGGGCGGCTCGATCCCGCCACCATCAAGGCGATGGCAGTTTACGTCCACTCGCTGGGCGGCGGAAAATAGCCAATCCGGGACAGGCGGGGGCGAACAAAAAACGCCCCCGCTTGCGCTGGATCAACTGACGCGGCGGCGTCGGGTCTAGGTTTAATCGCACCTCTCGAAAAGCTGCAGGCGATGAACAGGCCCGTGAACCCAAAAGAGCTCCCATTAGACGATGACAACGGGCCGCTCTATGTGGCCCAGAAGAAAGTCTATCCTCAGAGCATCTCCGGCACCTTCCGCCGGATCAAATGGGGCCTGATGGCGTTCTGCCTCGGCGTCTACTACTTCCTGCCGTTCGTGCGCTGGAACCGCGGCCTCGGTGCTCCGAGCCAGGCGGTGCTGATCGATCTTCCCAACAGCCGCTTCTATTTCTTCTTCATCGAGCTGTGGCCGCAGGAGGTCTACTACTTCACCGGCCTGCTGATCGTCGCCGCGGTGGCACTATTCCTGATGAACTCGGTCGGCGGCCGCATCTGGTGCGGCTATCTCTGTCCGCAGACGGTGTGGACCGACCTGTTCTATGCAGTCGAGCGTCTGATCGAGGGCGACCGGCGCGAGCGGATGAAGAAGGACAAATCGTCCGACCCGATGAAGCTGGAGCGCATTTCCGAGATCGTGCTCAAGCATTCGATCTGGCTCTTGATCGGGTGGTGGACCGGCGGCGCCTGGGTGCTCTATTTCAACGACGCACCGACGCTGGTCAGGGAACTCGTCACCTTCCAGGCGCCGATGATCGCCTATATCTGGATCGGCATTCTGACGGCTACGACCTACGTGCTCGCCGGCTTCATGCGCGAGCAGGTCTGCACCTATATGTGCCCGTGGCCGCGGATCCAGGCCGCGCTCACCGACGAATGGGCGCTCAACGTGACCTATCGTTACGATCGCGGCGAGAAGCGTACGTCGGTCAAGAAGGCGATCGAGCTGCGCGCGCTCGGCGAGCAAGTCGGCGACTGCGTCGACTGCTATCAATGCGTCGCCGTGTGTCCGACCGGCATCGACATCCGCAATGGACCGCAGCTGGAATGCATCCAGTGCGGGCTCTGCATCGATGCCTGCGACAACGTGATGACGAAAATCGGCCGGCCGAAGCGGCTGATCGGCTACGACAACGACGTCAACATCCAGCGCCGCCAGGAAGGCAAGGCGCCGATCTACCGCATCGTCCGGGCCCGCACCGTCGCCTACAGCGCGATCATCGCGGCGGTCGGCGGCATCATGATCTATACGCTGGCGACCCGCAGCCTGCTCGACGTCAACGTGCTGCACGACCGTAACCCGGTCGCGGTCAGGCTCAGCGACGGCTCGATCCGCAACGCCTACACGGTGCGGCTGCTCAACAAGAGCGGTTACGACCGCGTCATCGCGATCGACGCGAGCGGTCCGGTCAATGCGACGATCCATGTCATCGGGATCGATTCCGTGACGCCGGACCGGCCGATGATTGTGGTCCCGCGCGACTCCACCAGCGAGCTGCGGCTGCTCGTGACCGCGCCGGTCGAGGGCAATCCGGAAAAGTCGATCCCGGTTCGCTTTCACGTCACCGATATCGGCCTCGGCGAAGTCGCCACCGCCACCGACAATTTCGTCGCGCCGTAGGATCAGGAGCCCGCCATGGCAACCAAGCCGCTGACCGGAGCCAAGGTGTTTCTGATGCTGGTCGCCTTCTTCGGCGTCGTGATCGGTGTCAACGCGACCATGATGAAGCTCGCGATCGCGACGCTGCCTGGCACGGACGTCGACAGCCCCTATGCCGCGGGCCTCACCTACGATCGCGAAATTTCGGCGGCGCAGGACCAGGCCGCGCGCAAATGGAAGGTCAACGCCCATGTCGAGCGCCGAAGCGATGGCGGCGCCGTGCTTCAGGTCGAGGCGCGCGACGCGAGCGGCCAGCCGATCGCCGGACTGAAATTCGGCGGCCGCCTGGAGCGGCCGACCGACAAGCGCGCCGATCTCGCAATCGAGCTCTCGGAGGCCGGCATCGGCCTCTATCGCGGCAATGCCGCATCGGTCGCGCCCGGCCAGTGGGATCTGGTGATCGAGGGCGAGGCGCGGGGAACGCGCGTGTTCATGTCGCGCAACCGCGTGATCCTGAACTGAAGGATTTTGTCATGCACGTCTCGCGCGACTTCTCGCATTACGTCCGGACTGCGGGCGAGGGCGTCCAGCACATCGATCTCGCGGTCGAGGGCGTTCACTGTGCCGGCTGCATGGCCAAGATCGAGCGCGGTCTGTCCGCGATTCCCGACGTCACGCTGGCGCGCGTGAACCTCACCGACCGCCGCGTTGCGCTGGAATGGAAGGCGGGCACACTCGATCCGGCCCGCTTCATCGATCGCCTCGAAGAGCTCGGCTACAAGGCCTATCCTTACGAGACCGAGAGCGCGGAGGCGAGCGAGGTCGCCGAATCGCGCTTCTTGCTGCGCTGCCTCGGCGTCGCCGCGTTCGCCACCATGAACGTGATGATGCTGTCGATCCCGGTGTGGTCCGGCAACGTCTCGGACATGCTGCCGGAACAGCGCGATTTCTTCCACTGGCTGTCGGCGCTGATCGCGCTGCCGGCGGCGGCCTATGCCGGCCAGCCGTTCTTCCGCTCGGCCTGGCGCGCGCTGTCGGCCAAGACCACCAACATGGACGTGCCGATCTCGATCGGCGTGACGCTGGCGCTCGGCATGTCCGTCGTCGAGACCATCAACCACGCCGAGCACGCCTATTTCGACGCGGCGATCATGCTGCTCACTTTCCTCCTGGTCGGCCGCTTCCTCGACCAGAACATGCGCCGGCGGACCCGCGCGGTCGCGGGCAATCTCGCCGCGCTCAAAGCGGAGACCGCGGCCAAGTTCATCGGGCCTGACGAGATATCTCAAGTGCCGGTGGCCGCGATCTATCCCGGCGACATCGTGCTGCTGCGACCCGGCGAGCGCTGCGCGGTCGACGGTACCGTGATCGAGGGCCGCTCCGAAATCGACCAGAGCCTGATCACCGGCGAGACGCTCTATGTCACCGCCGAGCAGGGCACGCCGGTCTATGCGGGATCGATGAACATCTCGGGTAGCTTGCGGGTGCGGGTCTCGGCCGCCTCCGAGGCGACGCTGCTCGCCGAGATCACGCGGCTGCTCGACAATGCGCTGCAGGCGCGCTCGCGCTACATGCGGCTCGCCGACCGCGCTTCGCGACTTTACGCGCCGGTGGTGCATGCCACCGCGCTCGTCACCATCCTCGGTTGGGTCATCGCGGGCGCCGGCTGGCATGATGCGATCGTGACCGGCGTCGCGGTGCTGATCATCACGTGTCCCTGCGCGCTCGGGCTCGCCATTCCGACGGTGCAGACAGTGGCCTCGGGCGCGATGTTCAAGGCGGGTGTCCTGCTGAATTCCGGCGATGCCATCGAGCGTCTCGCGGAAGCCGATCACGTCATCTTCGACAAGACCGGCACGCTGACGCTGCCGGATCTCGAAGTGATGAATGCGGCAGATATCCCCGCTGATATCTTCGAGCTTGCCGGGCGGCTCGCGCTGTCGAGCCATCATCCGGTCGCGGCCGCGGTCGCGCAGGCCTCCGACGCCAGATCGCCGATCGTCGGCGCGGTCGAGGAGGCCGGCCAGGGCGTGCGCGCTGTGGTCGATGGCATCGAGATTCGCCTCGGCCGTCCGTCCTTCTGCGGCGCCGAGACGCTGGTCTCCGACGTCACAAGTCTCGATCCCGAAGCCTCCGTCGTGGCTTTCAGCAAGGGCAGCGAAAAATTCATCCTCTCTGTGCGCCAGGGCCTCCGTCCCGATGCGCAGGCTGTGATCGCGGCGCTGAGGGCGCGCAACATCGGCATCGAGATTCTCTCCGGCGACCGCGAACCGGCGGTGATCGCGGCGGCTCATGCTCTGGGCATCTCCGAATGGCGCGCCGGGGTGACGCCGGCCGACAAGATCGCGCGGATCGAGGTGTTGAAGCAGCGGGGCATGAAGGTCCTGATGGTCGGCGACGGTATGAACGACGCGCCATCGCTGGCGGCAGCGCACGTCTCGATGTCGCCGATTTCGGCCGCGCATTTGAGCCAGGCAACCGCCGATCTCGTCTTCCTCGGCCGGCCGCTGGCCCCGGTCGTCGCCGCCATCGACGCTTCACGCAAGGCGCTGCACTTGATGCGGCAGAATCTCTGGCTTGCGATCGGCTACAATGCCCTCGCGGTGCCGGTGGCGATCAGCGGCGTCGTGACACCCCTGATCGCGGCTGCCGCCATGAGCGGATCGTCGATCCTGGTGATGCTGAATTCGTTGCGCGCGCGCGGCGCCTCGCGGGAGATCGTGTGATGGAGATCCTCGTCATCCTGGTGCCGCTGGCGCTGATGCTCGGTCTCGCCGGTCTCGTCGCCTTCCTCTGGTCGCTCCGCAGCGGCCAGTATGACGATCTCGACGGCGCCGCCTGGCGCGCCATCGCCGACGACGAGCCGCCGCAGGAGGCGCCGGCCAAGCGCTAGCGCTTCAAGGCGAGCGTCAGCAGGGCCGCGACCGCAAGCGCCAGACCCACTCCGGCCACGCAGGCATACCAGCCATAGGCGTCGAACAGCCGGCCGAGGACGGCGGTGCCGATGAGCCCGCCGCAGAAATAGCAGGCGAGATAGGTGCCGCTGGCGATGCCGCGGTTCTCCGCCGCAGCCTGTCCCACGAATCCTGTCGCAGCGGCTTGCGCGGAAAAGGTGCCGATTCCGACCAGAACCATCCCGGCGAGGACCGCGCCCAGGTATGGAGCCAGCATCAGCGGCAGGCCGATCCCTGCGATGGTGAGCGAGCCCCAGATCGTCGGACGCGTTCCGAGGCGGGACGCCACCTTGCCGGCCAGCAACGTCGTGACCACCGACGGCAGGAAGACGAAGTAAACGAATCCGAGGTCCATCATGCCCAGCGACAGCGGTGGCCGAACCAGAACGAAATTGACGAATGTGAAGGTGCCGATGAATGCGAACAGGATGCAGAAGCCGATGCCGTAGGCGGCACGCAGCCGTGAATCCTGCCACTGCACGATCGTCGCGGCAAACGCCGATGCGGTCGGCGTCGTTGCACGCGTCGGCTGTACGCGCGCAATGGTGAAATAGACCAGTGCGGCGCCGGCGAGATTGAGGGCTGCGAAGAAATAGAAATTCCATGCCAGGCCAAGGCTATCGGCGATCGCGGCCGAGACCAGCCGGCCAACGAAATTGCTGGCGACGTTTCCCGTGATGTAGGCGGCAAAGGCGCCGCCGGAATCCACTGCGCTGCATTGCTCGCCGAGATGAGCCAATGTCAATGCGAAGGCGGATGCCATGCAGAGGCCCTGCGCGACTCTTAGGCCGGTGAAGACGGCAAGATTGGGCGCAGTCGCCAGCAGGCTCGTCGGAATCGCGAGCAGGGTCAGGCTGAGCAGGATGCCGGTCCGCCTGTCGATGTGCGGGCTGAGAAAGCCGACGACGAGGCCTGCGACGGCCATGCCGAACGTGCTGGCGTTGACGGCCAGGCTCATCGCCGCCGGGGTGACGCCGTAGTGACGTGTCAGCGAGGGCAGGATTGCCTGTGTCGCGAACAGGTCGACGACGGTCAGGAAGGCAGTGAGGCCGATCACGAGGGAGCGAAGCGCGAGACCTGGTGAATGCGCGTCCATCGTCATCGCGGTCGGTTTGATCGGCGCGGAAAGATCGGTCATGGCAGGCCTCCCTTGTGATGAATGTGGCGCCCGCATGCGGGGCAGCATGGGGATCGCGGGCGCCACATTCGGTCACGCGTGCGCTGGGGTCGCGCACCCGTTACATGTTGTGGTCATGCGGGTCCTTGCGGACGTCGCCGACGTAGAGGATGACCGTTTCCTTGCCGAGGTTCTTCCACCAGTGCGAGGTTCCGGATACCTCCGGGCGGATCTCGCCGGCCTTGTGCACGATCGGATCGACGCAGTTGGAGGCGTGCTCGACGATCTCGCCTTGCTGCACGAAGATCAGGGCAGGGCGATCGTCATGGCTGTGCCAGGGCACGACGCCGCCGGGCTCGATGGTCAGCTTGCGGAAGCGCAGCTCGCGACCTTCGATATGCGCCGGCTGCTTGCCGAGGTCGATGGCGCCGAGCGTGACGTCGGTGACGCCGACCGGCTTGTAGTCGACCATCTGCTGCGCGTTCGGCTTGATCTTGTCGGCCGGGCATTCGCCGGCGAAGACTGGCTGCGCCGAGAGCGTCAAAGCGCCGGCGACCGCAAGTCCCAGCCAGCTTGCGCGGGAAAGTTCGATAGTGTTGAACATCGGGAAGTCTCCTCTGTTGGCCGCGACCTCGAATGCCGTCGGCTATGATCTCAGTTTCCTCGAGATCATGTGTTCGTTGAAATGCCGTGTATCTCTCGAAACCATAGCGAGCCGCTATGTGCGTCCGAGCATGTGCTTGATGTCGGCGGAGAAGGTCGGATAGGCATAGACGTTCTCGTGGATCTGGCTCGCTGTGATGCCAAACTTGATCGCAAGCCCGAAGATATTGATGAGCTCCTGGCCGGCGTGGCCGACAAGGTGCGCGCCGATCACACGGTCGGTGGCGCGATCGACGATCACTTTCGACCAGGCGACGGTCTCGGCATAGGACCGCGCCGAGAACCAGTCGCACATGTCGTTGACGTGGACCTCGATGGCGGATCCGCTCTGCCGAGCCGCCGCCTCGGTCAGACCGACGGCAGCAAGCGCCGGGACGGTGTAGACCGCCGTAGCCATGCCCGTGTAGTCGGGCGCATGTCGTGGTCCGTCGACGATGTTGCGGCCCACGATGTCGCCTTCATAGGTCGCAACAGGCGAAAGTTGCGGAGCCATCGGGACGGCATCGCCGCAGACATGAACCCGAGGATTTGAGGTCGAACGCAAGTGGCAGTCGATGGAGATTCGTCCGTCGGCATGTTCGACCTGACCGGCCGCGAGGTCCAGCGAGTCGGTATTGGCAACCCGGCCGGCACCGTTGACGACACGATCGGCCTCGGCCGCCCGCTCGACCCCGTCTTGGGCAAAGACCACCCTGAACCCGTCGCCGGTCCGCTCGATCCTCTGCACGCTGACGCCGGTCCGGATATTGATGCCGATGCGTTCGCTCTCCACCGCCAGTTGGGCAACCGCATCGGTGTCCATTACCGGCAGGAGCTGAGTCAGCCCCTCGAGAATCGTCACTGCTGCGCCGGCGCGCGCGTAGATGTGAGCGAATTCCAGGGAGATTACGCCGCCGCCGATAAAGATAACCGAAGCCGGCAAGTCGCGATCACTCAATATCGCGTCCGAGGTGACCATGTACTGGGCGCCGGCGATCGGCAGCGGCCGCGGCTTCGAACCCGTCGCGACAACGACGTGTTTGGCCTCGATCACGCGATCGCCGACGCGGATGGTGTTGGGTGCAACGAAGGCACCATACCCCTTGATCACTTCGACCTCGCGCCGCGCCATCGCGCGGGCGAGGTTGTCGGGGATATCCTTGATCATGTTCTTCTCGCGGTCGATCAGCGCCGCCCAGTCGAGCCTGGGCTTGCCGACCGCGATATGATGAGCGGCAGCACGCTCGATGTCGTGCAGCACCTGGCCGGCGGCGACGAGGACCTTCTTCGGCGTGCAGCCGCGATTCGGACAGGTGCCACCGAGATCGAGCGGCTCGATCATCGCGACCGAGAGGCCGGCGCGCCGGACGGGGCCGGTCACGCCGATGCCTGCATTTCCGCCGCCGAGGATGACGACATCGAATGTTTGGCGCACCATGGGACCCTCGTTATTTGACGGTGATGGTGGCCGTGATGGACTTGACGACCATGGTCGCCATCTTGAACTGCGCCTCGCGATTTCGGATGTTGTGCCGCCTTGCGATCCAGTCGAAATCCGTCCACACCGCCCAGACGTCGCCATTGTCGTCCTGGGTCAACAGCAGGCGGACCGGCCAGTCGAGTCCGGCGTTGGGGTTGGCGGTGATGAACTGGGTGCCGAGCGGCGGATTGCCGAAGACCAGCAGGGTGGAGGGGCGAAGCTTGATTCCGGCATCGGAAGCAAGCTTGGACTGATCGACTTCGAAGAAGAATTTGATGCCCTTTGCGGCAATGTCCGCCTTGATGCGACTGATCGCCTCCGACAAGGGGATGGCGCTTTTGACGCGGACAATGCCGTCATCGCTATCGGCTCGCGCAACCGCTGTTGCGGCCGATAGCAGTAGGAACAGCAGCAGAAGCGAGCTGGCGAAATTGGCAAGACGCGATGCGATGTGACGGCTCATGGCGGTCCTCCTGTGAGTAGCAGCTTGGATAGCAGCCAGGATGGACGCGGCGCTCGGCGGAGTGAAATGCGAAACGCCTCTGAACGCGATAGCCCCGCGCTATGGCGGTCCGATACGCGCTTGCTATCGAACCGATTGGAGATCGGCATTTCCGCCTTGGCGGCTTCCGCCGTTTGATGGCAGGGCGCCCGATTGGCGGGCGTTTACGTCAATCCGGAGGAACATCCCATGACGAAACTGTCCAAGACTCTCATTGCCACCGCCGCCTTCGCGGTTATCGCCACATCTGCCTTCTCGGAAGCCGCCTGGGATTTCAAGGCCGGCATGGCCTACATCTATGGTGGGCCCGGCAAGATGTCGGCGATGGCCATGGCCTCGACCGAGAAGAACCATGAGTCCATGATGAAGAACGCCAAGAAGGTGCCTGAGCATACCGTCTTCTTCATGGACAATGGGTCGCTGTACTACACGCCGGGTCGGCTTGATCCGACCGGCAATTTCTACGTGAACTAGGTCGATCCCCGCGTAGCGGCCGCCCCTTGCGGGCGGCCGGACCAGGAAACTAGTATTGGAACCGAAAGCCGGAGCGCAAAATGACTGCCCTTTCGACAACCGATGCCGAACGGCTCAAGGTCGCCTTCCAACGCTGTCGGGACATGGAGGGCACGCTGAACGAGCAACTCCGCGCCTACGCAGATGCGGGGCGTGAAATCTTTCCGGCGTATGGCGAAGCCGTCGACCGCCTCGTCACAAGGCTAGGCCAGAACGGTGGCGGCGATAACGCGCCGCGACCAGGCGAGGCAATGCCGCCTTTCATGCTGCCTGACGAGACCGGACGGCTGGTCTCGCTGCCGTCGCTACTGACGAACGGCCCGGTCGCGGTGATGTTCTTCCGCGGCCATTGGTGTCCCTATTGCCGGCTCAATGTCCGCGCCGTGATCCAGGCGCAGGATCGCATCGCTTCAATGGGCGCGCAGATCGTGGCGATCATGCCGGAAACTCAGGAGTTCACGGGCGTATTCAAAGCCGATTCGAGCGCGCCGTTCCCGGTGCTTACCGATCTCGATAACGGCTATGCGTTGTCTCTCAACCTGGCGATCTGGCTCGGGACGGAGATCCAGCAGCTGCTGTCCTACCAGGACATGGCGAGATTTCACGGCAATGATGGGTGGATGTTGCCGATCCCCGCCGTATTCGTGGTCGGCCGCAATGGTCTCGTGAAAGCCCGCTTCGTCGATCCTGATTTCCGCAAGCGCATGGAGATCGACGATCTGCTCGAGGCGCTCGAAAGCGCGAGCCGTGAACACTGAGCTTCGTGCGAGGTGAGCTCTGTTCCTTCCAGTAGGGACAGCAGCCCGCAACGCTATCCCGCAATCGGTCGCCAGTCCGCGCCGCGCAGCATGCGCATCACGGCGTTGGCAACCGCCGTGCGCTGGCGGCCCGCGACGCCATAGAGATTGACGGTGCGCCGCGCGTCCAGCCCTGAGACGGCGGTGCGCTTCAGGCTGTCCGGGACCGGTGAGGTGTGCGGCAGCATGGCGACGCCGATATCGGCCTCGATCAGTTCGATCAGATCGCGTTCGCTGGAAATTTCGTGGCCGCGATCGAAGTCGATGCCGTGTTCGCGAAGGCTCGCCCCGATACGCTTGGCGTGCTCGCAATAGTTGCGGACGAGCAATTGCTCGGCGCGGAGGTCATCCAATTCGATGCTGCTGCACTCGGCGAGCCGATTCTCTTTGCTGACGACGAGCTCGAAAGGTTCGGTGAACAGCGGCCAGACGTCGAGACGATCCCAGGCTTCGTCGATCTCGGCGGCGATGCCGAGTTCGGCTTCGCCTTTTTTCAGGAATTCGCCGACCTCGCGGCTCGAGCCGCGCAGGAAACGGAGTTCGAGCCGGTTGAACTGTCGCTTGATTTCGTTGAGGTGCGGAATGAGCAGCGCCAGATCAATCGAATGCGTCAGGGCGACCCTCAGGGCGCCGATCTCGCCGCTTCGAAACGAGGAGGCGAGCGAACGCGCGCCGGCGGCGGCATCATAGCATTGCTTCAGCAGCGGATGCATGCGCTGGCCAAGCTCGGTCAATTGCGCTGCGGGCCGTTCGCGGCGAAACAGATCGCCGCCGAGCTCGGCCTCGAGCTGCTTGATCGCACGCGTCAGCGAAGGCTGCGTCACGTTGCAGTCCTCGGCGGCACGCGTGAAGTTCAAGAGTTGCGCCACCGCGAGGAAATAGCGGACCTGGTGCATTTCCATGGATCGGCTCCTGGCAAGATCGACCGGAACCTAGCCGATCAGCCAGGCGAATGACATCCCGACCGTGATAGCGCGCGGGCATGGTTTCGGAAGCCAACGGGCATTTCCTTAAAGATGGGTCATCCCCCAGAGTTGGCGAAAGCCAGGGTCCGCGCGGCGCGGGCCTCATTGGAGGGATTTGCACCATGAATATTCCGGTCAAACCACAAATCTCGGTATCCTCACGCGCGCTCGCCGGCAAGATTGCGCTGGTGACCGGTTCGACCAGCGGTATCGGGCTCGGCATCGCCCGAGCGCTTGCCGCGGCCGGCGCCGACATCGTGCTGAACGGCCTTGGCGCCGCTGACGAGATCGGCAGGACGCGCGAACAGATCGCGGCCGATTTCGGCGTCAACGTCAGCTTCTCGCCGGCGGACATGACGAGGCCGAAATCCATCGCGGAGATGATTGCGGCCACGATAGCTCAATGCGGCCGGCTCGACATCCTCGTCAACAATGCCGGAATCCAGCATGTGGCGCCCCTCGATCAATTTCCGGTCGAGAAGTGGGACCAGATCCTGGCGATCAACCTGTCGTCGGCCTTTCACACCACCCGAGCTGCGCTACCGGCCATGCGTCAGAACGGCTTTGGCAGGATCATCAACATTTCCTCGAGCCATGGCCTGGTCGGATCGCCCTTCAAGGCCGCCTATGTCGCCGCCAAGCACGGCATCCTCGGCCTGACCAAGGTGACGGCGCTGGAGACCGCGGAAGAGGGCATCACCTGCAACGCGATCTGCCCCGGCTACGTCTACACCCCGCTGGTCGAGGCGCAGATCGATGGCCAGGCGAAAGCACACGGCATCTCGCGTGACCAGGTGATCCGCGACGTGCTGCTGGCGCAACAGCCGAACAAGCGTTTCTCGACCGTCGAGGAGCTCGGTGCGCTTAGCGTGTTTCTGTCGACCAACGCGGCGGCCACGATCACGGGGATAGCGTTGCCCGTCGACGGAGGCTGGACCGCCCATTGAAGACGAGCGCGTAACAAAACATCGCGAGGAACGAACATGGCAAGGATACGGGCTCTCAGGGAGCAGGATATGAACGGTGCGAAGCGCGATAGCAGCGTGTCGAAGGATCTGCCTGGCCAGGTGGTGCTGGTGCTTCAGGGCGGCGGTGCGCTCGGGTCCTATCAGGCAGGGGTGTACCAGGCGCTGCACGAGGCCGGCATCGAGCCGGACTGGATCATCGGCACCTCGATCGGCGCCATCAATGCCTGCCTCATTGCGGGCAACGCGCCCGACCAGCGGCTGGAGCACCTGAAGGAGTTCTGGAAACGGATGGAGCAGAATCCGGTCTGGAATCTGCGCGCCGCGTTTCCCGGCTTCAACGAAAAGCTCGCCTATTGGTCGACCGTGACCCACGGCATTCCCGGTTTCTTTCGCCCCAATCCATTGGCGCATGCGGGCGATTCCTATCCGCTCGGAGCCGATCACGCGGGCTTCTATTCGACGGCGCCGCTGGAGCGGACGCTGCTCGAGCTCGTCGATTTCGGCCGGATCAATCGCTGCGCGCCACGATTGACGGTCGGTGCCGCTCACGTCCGCAGTAGCCAGATGCGCTATTTCGACAGCCGTGACGGCGAGCTGACGGTGAAGCATGTCATGGCGTCAGGCGCGCTGCCGCCGGCGTTTCCGGCCGTGCGCATCGACGGCGAGCTCTATTGGGACGGCGGCATCCTGTCCAACACGCCGACGGAAGCGGTCTTCGACGACAATCCGCGCAAGGACTCGCTGATCTTCGCCGTACACCTATGGAACCCCGTCGGCGCCGAGCCGACCACCATGGCGGAGGTGCTGAACCGGCACAAGGATGTGCAATATTCCAGCCGGATCGCGAGCCAGATCGCGCGCCAGCAGCAAGCCCATCGCCTGCGCCACGTCATCAACCAGCTCGCCGCGCGACTGCCCGAGGGCGAGCGCAGCGATCCGGCCGTGAGGGAGTTGACCAGCTACGGCTGCCCGACCAGGATGCATGTCGTGCGCCTGCTTGCGCCGCAGCTCGACCGCGAGAGCCACACCAAGGATATCGACTTCAGTCCGTCCGGCATCATGCGGCGCTGGGATGCCGGCTATTCGCACACCAAGTCCGTGCTGGAGCGAAGGCCGTGGGTTGGCGAGTTCGATCCGCTCGCGGGCGTGGTGCTGCACGAACATATGGACGTGATGCCGATTGCGGCGGAGTAAGGGCTTCGTCCGTCATTGCTTCTCGCAGTGACGATTTCACGGGAAGGCAGTCCGGGTTATTGTCGCCCGCTGTCTTCGTCGCGAGGCCTTGCAATTGGTCGCTGAGAGAGATCTGGAATCTGCCCTCGATCAGGTTCGTGCTGATATGGCAGGACCCGTTGCCGGCGTGTTCGGTCCTGACACGGTGACCTGGCAGATCGACCGCGAGGCCGTGATCTTTCTCGGTGCCGGCCGGGCGCTGCTCCTTCAACTCGCGCATCCCTGGGTCGCCGCCGCCATCGCCGAGCATTCGAAAACCTTTGCTGATCCGATCGGACGATTTCACCGCACCTTCGACATCGTCTTTGCCATGGTGTTCGGCTCGCTTGACCGCGCGCTGTTATCGTCGCGGCAATTGCACCGGCGCCACAGCATGATCGTCGGCGAGATGCCGGAGACCGTCGGTCCGTTCGCGGCAGGCTCGCGCTACTGTGCCAACGATATCCCGTCGCTGCGATGGGTTCATGCCACGCTGGTCGAGACCGCGCTGATGGCGCACGACCTGGTCTTGCCACCGCTCTCGATAGACGAGCGCGAACGCTACTGGACCGAGAGCCGGACATTCGGCGCCCTGTTCGGGCTGACGACGAACGATCTGCCGGCAGACTGGTCCGGCTTCGCCGCCTACACCGCGGCAATGACGGAGTCGGACACGCTGACCGTCAGCCCGGCCGCGCGCGAGATTGCGAGGCAGATTTTTAGCGGTGCCCGTCCCTGGTTGCGGCCGCCGCGGTGGTATCGCGCACTCACGGCGAGCCTGGTGCCGGAACGCCTGCGTGTGGGGTTTGGGTTCGAGCTTGATGAGCGCGACAAGAGGGCCGCCGATAACGCGCTCCGATGGATACGGCGCGTTTATCCCAAATTGCCCGATCGGTTGCGCCATGTCGGTCCCTACCAGGAAGCGCAAGCGCGGCTGCGCGGCGAGCCGCAGCCGGACTGGATGACACGGTGCCTCAACAGGGTCTGGATCGGCCGGCCGCAGATGGATCAGCGCCGCTAAGAAGCACCTCTCGCGTGTCCCGGACAAGCCGCAGCGCGTGAGCGTTGCGGCGCAGAGCCGGGATCCAGGGCCACGAACTCTGTGCAACATGGGCCCCGGCTCTGCAGCGCACCGTCGAAGAGACGCTGCGCTACGTCCGGGGCACGAGGGAGCGCGCGCTCACACCGCCGCCAGCTTCCGGTACAACGCGTTGTAGCTGCCGGCCGGGATGCTCCAGGAGAACGACCGTCCCATCGCACTGCGACGCATGGTGTCGAGCTGGTCCTGCGCCACGAAGGCGGAGAACGCGCGGCGGACGCCGCCGAGGAAGGATTCGTGCGAAGGTTTTGAGAACAGGAAGCCGGTTTCGCCGTCGGTAATGGTCTCGGCGAGGCCGCCGGTCTGGTGGCCGATCGGCAGCGAGCCGAAGCGCTGGGCGTACATCTGGCTGAGCCCGCAGGGCTCGAAGCGTGACGGCATCAATGTGAAGTCGCTGCCGGCGAAGATGCGGCGCGCCTGGGCCTCGTTGAAGCCGATCACGACCCCGATCGCGTCAGGCCGCCGGCGATGCGCGTCGATCAGCGCCTGCTCGAGCGCCGGCTCGCCGGAGCCGGTGACCACGATCTGCCCGCCGGCATCGACGATCTCATCGGCCGCCGCCAGCACGAGGTCGATGCCCTTCTGGTGCACCAGCCGGGCGACGATGCCGAACATCGGGCCGCGCGACACCGCAAGCCCGAACTGCTTGCGCACATAGTCCGCATTGGCCTTCTTGCCGATCCAGTCGCCGGCGCCGAACTGCTGGGCAAGCTGGGCGCAGGAACGCGGGTCCCAGCTCTCGTCGATGCCGTTGAGGATGCCGGTGAGCTCGGCCGCGTCGGAGCGGACTCGAAGCAGGCCTTCGAGACCGCAGCCGAATTCATCCGTGGTGATCTCCCGCGCATAGGTGCCGCTGACGGTGGTGAGATGCGAGGCGTAGACCAGCCCGGCCTTGAGGAAGGAGAGCTGGTCGTAGAACTCGACGCCGTCGATGTGGAAGGAGCTCTCCGGTGCGCCGATCCGCCGCAGCGAGTCCTTCGGGAAGAGGCCCTGGTAGGCGAGGTTGTGAATGGTCAGGATCGACGGCAGCTTGGAGCCGCGCCAGGCGAGGTAGGCCGGCACGAGCGAAGCCTGCCAGTCATTGGCATGGATCAGGTCTGCTGCCCAATCCTTGTCCAGCGTGCCCATCGCGAGCTCAGCGGCGGCCGAGGCAAAGCGCGCAAAACGGATGTCGTTGTCGGGCCAGTCGCGCCCGGACTCGTCGCCATAGGGGTTGCCGGGCCGGTCGTAGAGTTGCGAACACAACAGCACATAGACCGGCAGGCCGTCCTTGGTCGCGGCGCGGCCGAGCGAGCAGGCCGGCATCTCCGCGAACGCCGGACAGCGGCCAACGACCTGAATATGCGTGAGTTGTTCGATGATGTCGCGATAGCCGGGCAACATGACCCGGATGTCGGCGAAAGGACGGAGGGCTCGGGGGAGTGCAGCGGAAACGGCTCCAAGTCCGCCGACGCGGACAAAGTCGTCCATTTCTGTCGTAACGAACAAGACCCTCAAGAACTGCTGCCCTCTGCCGGAGCCCGATTGCTGCTATGCAAGAACGGGTCCAGTTGCCCTGGAATTCCAAGCCCGCCCGCGAGACGTGTCTGTTCGGTAAAGACTTTCCTACTCAGCCGCCGCCCTCTAGGGTCGGCGCACCAACGACAGAGAACTTCGATAAGTTCCTAAGTGACTCAAGGACGCAAGCAGGCATGCAGCTATCAGATAAGCATGAGGGGACCACGACAAAGGCCTTCGCCGGTCTCAGGGTCCTGGATTTTTCGACCACCATCGCCGGTCCCCATTGTGCGCGGATGCTCGCCGACATGGGCGCCGAGGTCATCAAGATCGAGACCGACGGCGGCGAGACGATGCGGACCCGGCCGCCGCTGCGCAAGGGCTGCAGCACCGTTTTCGGCCAGCTCAACGTCGGCAAGAAGAGCGTCGTGCTCGACCTCAAGTCCGAGGACGGCAAGGAGGCGGTCCGCCGGCTGGCCGCGACGGCCGACATCCTGGTCGAGAACTTCCGCCCTGGCGTGATGCACCGGCTGCGGCTCGACTATGACAGAATGCGCGCCGTCAACCCGAAGCTGATCTACTGCTCGATCTCCGGCTACGGCCAGAGCGGCCCGTCGGCCGAGCTGCCGGCCTATGCGCCGGTGATCCATGCAGCCTCCGGCTACGACATGGCGCATCTCGCCTACCAGCCCGGCCGCAGCCGCCCGGATTATTGCGGCATCTACCATGCCGACGTCGTCACCGGCACCTACGGGTTTGGCGCGATCGCGTCGGCGCTCTACCAGCGCACCCTGACTGGGCTCGGCCAGCACATCGACGTTTCCATGCTGGAATCGATGCTGACGCTGACGTTGATCGAGTTGCAGAACTCGCAGTTCACCGTGAAGCCGCCGCCGCGCCCGATGTTTGGGCCGACCGAGACGGCGAGCGGTTACGTCATGATCACGGTTGCCAGCGAGAAGACGTTTCAGGGACTGATGGGCGTGATCGGCCGTCCCGAATGGATCTCCGATCCGCGCTTCTCCACCTATGCCGCGCGTCGCGACCATTGGGCCGACTTGATGGACGGTGTCGAGGCGTGGTCGCGGCAGCTCTCGACCGATGTCTGTCTTGTCGCGCTAGGTACGGCCGGCGTGCCGGCCTCGGCCTACCGCACTGTGTCCGAAGCACTGGCCGATCCGCAGCTCGCGCACCGTGAGGCCCTCTCGTCTGTCGAGGATGAAGGCGGCTCGTTCCAGGTCCTCAATCTGCCGTTCCGGATGACCGGTGCCGATACGACACCGGGCAAGACGATGGCCGTGCTTGGCGAGCACACGGACGGACTGCGCGCGGAGATCGGGCTCACCGACGATGCGCCAATTCCGTCTGGCAAAACAGCCGTGCAAGGCTGAGGGCAAGTCTGACGGCAAGTCTGACGGCAAGTCTCACGGGAGGTCTGACGGATACCACGCTGCGGCAAGCAATGCGGCCGTGCGCGTGGCCGGCTTGCCATCATCCGTCAGCTTAAACTAGACAGGTCCAAGTTTGTCTCGTCCTGCCGCCCATGCGATGGTGGCGGCGACAAGAAAAGTATCCGGGAGGACGCCGATGAAAAGTTTCAAGGTCGCCGATTTCAAGGCGCCGCTGCAGGAGTTCGACGAGGCAACGCCGCAGCCGTCCGGCACGCAGGTGCTGATCAAGGTGAAGGCCGCCGGCGTCTGCCATAGCGACCTCCACATCTGGGAAGGCGGCTACGATCTCGGCCACGGCCGCAAGCCGCTCTCGCTGAAGGACCGCGGCATCAATTTGCCGCTGACAATGGGGCACGAGACGGTCGGCGAGGTCCTCGCCTTCGGCCCGGACGTGACGTCGTCGGACCAGGGCGACGTGAAGATCGGCGATGTCGGGCTGGTCTATCCCTGGATCGGTTGCGGCAAATGCCCCACCTGTCTCGCCGGTGATGAGAACATGTGCCTGACGCCGCGCTCGCTCGGCGTCTATTGCGACGGTGGTTATTCCGACCACATGCTGGTGCCGCATCCGCGGTATTTGCTCAATCTCAAAGGCCTCGATCCCGCGTCGGCTGCACCCTACGCCTGCTCGGGCGTCACGACCTACAGCGCGCTGAAGAAGCTCGAGCAGCACTTCGACACGCCGATCGTGATGTTCGGTGCCGGCGGACTTGGCCTGATGGCGCTGTCGCTGCTCAAGGCGATGGGCGGCAAGGGCGCGATCATGGTCGACATCGACGCGAAGAAGCGCGAAGCCGCGGAGCAAGCGGGCGCGCTCGCGACCGTCGATCCCAAGGCGTCGGACGCGCTGGAGCAGCTTGCCAAGAAAGCCGGTGGTCCCATCCGCGCCGTGCTCGATCTCGTCGGCAACGCCGCCACCACGCAACTCGGCTTCGACTGCCTGACCAAGGGCGGCAAGCTCGTCATCGTCGGCCTGTTCGGCGGCGGTGCGACCTGGGCTCTGCCGCTGATTCCGATAAAGGCGGTGACGATCCAGGGCAGCTATGTCGGCAATTTGCGCGAGACGCAGGAGCTGCTCGACCTGGTGCGAGCGAAGAACATAGCGCCGATCCCCGTGACGCGGCAGCCGCTCGCGAAGGCCAACGACGCGCTGGTGCAGTTGCAGCAGGGCGCGGTGGTTGGTCGCACGGTGCTGACGCCGTAACAAGCGCTCCACCCTCCGTCATTGCGAGCGTAGCGAAGCAATCCAGAAATCCCTCCGCGGACGCAGTCTGGATTGCTTCGTCGCAAGAGCTCCTCGCAATGACGAGGCCACACCTTTCGTCATTTAGGAACTCCCATGTCCGCAAATAACGCCTTCCACATTGCCGTGCTCGCCGGTGACGGTATCGGTCCCGAAGTCATGGCGCCGGCCATCGAAGTCCTGCGCAAGATCGAGACGAAATCCGGCTTGAGCTTCCGCTTCACCGAGGCGCCGGCGGGCGCCAACCATTATCTCGCCACCGGCAAGTCGATGCCTGATACCACCGTCAAGCTGTGCGAGGAGGCGGATGCGATCCTGCTCGGCGCCTGCGGTCTGCCGTCGGTGCGCTACCCTGACAATACCGAGATCGCGCCGCAGATCGAGCTGCGCTTCATCTTCGATCTCTATGCCGGTGTGCGCCCGGCGCGGCTCATTCCGGGCGTGCCGAGCCCGATCGTCGGCGCCGACCAGCGCGGCATCGATCTGGTCGTGATCAGGGAGTCCACCGAAGGCCTGTTCGCCTCGATGGGCAAGGGCATCGTCACCCATGAGGAGGCGCGCGAGACCATGGTGATCACGCGCAAGACGTCCGAGCGCCTGTTCGAGTTCTCGTTTCGCCTCGCCGAGCGGCGCAAGGCGCGCGGCAAGCCCGGTGCGCTGGCCTGCGTCGACAAGGCGAACGTGTTCAAGGCCTTTGCGTTCTTCCGCGGTATCTTCGACGAGATTGCCAAGCGTCATCCGGAGGTGAAGACCGACCGGCTCTATGTCGATGCCTGCTCGGCGATGCTGGTGAAGCGTCCCTGGGATTTCGACGTGATGGTGATGGAGAACATGTTCGGCGACATCGTCTCCGACATCACCGCGAGCCTGATCGGCGGCCTCGGCATGGCGCCGTCGGCCGACATCGGCGACAAATACGCGGTGTTCCAGCCGTGCCACGGCACCGCGCCCGACATCATGGGGCAGGGCAAAGCCAATCCCACCGGGATGATCCTGTCGGCGGCGATGATGCTGGACTGGCTCGCCGACAAGCACGGCGTCGAGGGCGCGGCCGAGGCCGGCGAGACCATCGAGCGTGCGGTGGACAAGGTCTATGCCGGCGGCCTCAAGCCGATGGAATTCGGTGGCAGCAACGGCACGGCTGACATTACGAAGGCGGTGCTCGCGGCGCTGTAGTCAAGGAAGAGGGGCCTCGCGGCCCCTCGCAGTTCACCAGCGACGCCAGTGGTGGCGGTGGCCCCAGCCCCACGGACGTGGGCCGTAGAAGCGTCGCGGGCCGCCGTAAAAGCCGTAGGCGCCATAATAGTTCGGACGCCAGAAGCAGCGACCCCAGGGGTTGCAGACCCAGCGCACCTGATCGACGTTGGCTGCCGGGCCGCTCGCGATACGGTCGGTCTGCGGAATGCCGTTCGGCATCGCTGCGAGTGCCTGTCCTGACATGAGCGCTGCGCCGCCCAGGGCAGCCAGACCAACAACAGCAAATTTCAGTTTCATCGCAATCTCCCTCTTTTGATGGCGAGAGAACTTCCAGCAAATCAGCTGGTTGCTATGGTGTTGCAGGGGCGTGGGAATTTAATCTTCCTGAATGCATGTTCACGTTGGCTGCCGTCATCGCGAAGAGCCAGGCGACGAAGCAGGCAGAGGCACTCTGGATTGTTTTCATTTTGCTCGCTGACGACGGAATCACCGTCCCTGGAACTGCGGCTTGCGCTTTTCCATGAAAGCCTGCCGGCCCTCGCGAAAATCCACGCTGTCCATGCAGGCGTTGCCGATCGCCTTGATCGCGTCCATGTCGCGCGCGCTTTCGTCCTTCAGCACTTGCGCGATGGTGAGCTTGGCGGCCTTGATCGCGAGCGGCGCATTTTGCGAGATCGTCTCGGCGATCCCCATGGTCTCGCCCCAGAGCTGATCCTCGGGAACCACGCGCTCGACCAACCCGATGCGCAGCGCTTCGGTGGAATCGATGCGCATGCCCGTGTACATCAGGAGCCGGGCCCAGGACGGTCCGACCAGCGACACCAGGTGCTTCAATCCATCATATCCGTAGGCGATGCCGAGCTTCGCCGCGGGAATGCCGAACTGGCTGCCATGGGAGGCGATGCGGATGTCGGCGAGCATCGCCACCTGCATGCCGCCGCCGAGGCAAAAGCCCTGGATACAGGCAATGGTCGGCTTGGGATAATCGGCAAGCAGCGCGCGCTGGGCGGCGCTGCGTTTGCCATATTCCTCGGAAGCGGCCGCGTTGTGGCGCGTCTTCTCGAACTGGCTGATGTCGGCGCCGGACACGAAGGCCTTGCCGCCGGCGCCGCGCAGGATCACCACGCGCACGGCAGCGTCATCGCGTAAGGCTGTCAGCGCCTCGCCAAATCCCTCCCACATCTCCAGCGACATCGCGTTGCGCTTGTCGGGATTGTTGAATGTGATAACGCCGACGCCACCGGCTGTGTGCTTGAGGATCTTGCCGTCGGCGTAGGGAATTTCGGTCGTGCTTGATATGTCGGACATCGCGCTCGCTTTCGTTGGCGAGGCGCAATGTTCGGCCGGGGCGAGGCCAGGGTCAACCGCGACAACGGACGTGGCTTTGCAGCCGCCTGTGCCGCGATTGCATGGCGCGACCTATCTCGTCATATGCGCGGTCAGCGGATGGCTGCCGGCATTGCTGAAGAAGGCCGCCTCTTCGGCGGTCGCCTCCAGCAGCTGCTCGTCCTGGCTATAGACGTCGTTGCGGAACTGGACGGTCTGGTCTTTGGTCATCCATGCGGTGAGATAGATCCAGGCCACCGGCACTTTCTTCACCATGGCGACGTCGAGATGCTGGCCGCTGGCGATTTCTGCGTCGATCGCGGCGCGGCTCCATTTCGGCTGGTCCTTCAACAGCCAGGCGGCGAGATCGCGCACATTGTCGACGCGCGAGCAGCCATGGGAATCGAAGCGGTAATCATCGCTGAACAGATTGCGCTGGTTGGTGTCGTGCATGTAGACCGAATAGGAATTCGGCATGTCGATCTTGACCGCGCCGAGCGCGTTGAACGTGCCGTTGTGCTGGCGCACGGTGAAATTCGGCGTGTGCGTGCCCGACCAGTCGACTGAATTCGGGTCGATCGGATTGTCGTGGGCGTCGAGCACCTCCATGTGCATGCGCGACAGATAGGTGGGATCCTTGCGCATATGCGCGGAGATCTCGGTCTTGGCGATTGAGGAGGGCACCGTCCAGGTCGGATTGAGGACGACGCTGCTGATCTGGGCCGTCAGCGTCGGCGAGGGCTTTTCGGTCTTGCCGACGATCACGCGATAACGCCGCACCACGACGTCGTTCTCGACCGCTTCGGCGAAGGCGGCGGGAATGTTGACCACGACATAGCGCTGGCCGAAGCCGAAATTCATGTTCTCGAGCCGCTGCAGCGAAGCTTCCAACTGTCGGATGCGCTTCTGGACCGGCACGTTCATCGCCGCGATCGTACGCGGGGTCATCGTTCCGGTCGGCGCGAGGCCGTGGCGGGCCTGGAAGCGTTTCACGGCGTCGGCAAGATCCTGGTCGAAGGCGCCGCTCGCCTTGTCGGCGGAAAGATCGCCGGAGACGACCAGCCGCTTGCGCAGGAGATCGTCATTGGCGCCCTGGGCGCCGGGCGCGAATTTGGCGTCTGCCGGGATCGCCGGCCAGCCACCGCGCACGGCGAGATCGGAATAGCTCAGCGCCGCATCCTTGATGCGCTGGGCGGAGCCTTCGTCATAGGTCGGCTCGTGCGTCAGCGCGAGCGCCGCGGCCGAGCGGCTCTCTGCCGTCGAAGCGGACACCGGCGCAGCAGTTTTCGGTGCGGCTGCGTGGGCCGGATTGGCGGTGGCCGGCACCGTGCCAGCCGCAGTCGCCGGCTTGGACCCGGCCTGTCCAATGGTCTCGGTCTGTGCAAGCGCGGAGGCGCTCGCAAGCATGCCGACAGCAATGATCATCGCATGGCGTTTCGACATGTGTCCCATCTTCCCCTGAGAGCGAGGCCCGGACAGGCGCTCGCGTCGGCAATTCCGGTCGTCGTGCTGATTCGAGAAATCGGCGGCAGGCTAGCGCCTCCCGGTTGCGGGACCCTTAAGCACGGCGCATCGCGAGCCCCGCACGTCGGACGGCGGTCTCTGGATTGGGTCGCGACAGGGCCGGAATGGGTTCGCGAAAACGCGGGCGACGGCGGAAAAAATGGACAACAAAAAGGGGCGGTCATGCCGCCCCGAGAAGTCCGCGCGAGCGCGCGGGCCGGATATATCTCGTCCGGGTCTCGTCCAATCCAGCCGCGCCCCGTGACGCGGCGGATTGAACATCGGGCGGAAAGGCGCGAACGCCGATCGGCTCAGGCTTCGTTCGCTGCGATCGATTCCATCAGCGAGACGAGCTGACGCTGCACCGTCTGGTCCTTGATCTTGCTGTAGGCGCGCAGCAGGCGGAGGCTGAAGGCCGAGTCCAGGAAGAGCAGGCTCTCGACTTCACGCGCCTTGTTGTCGCCGTCATAGAAGAAGGTCACGGGCACGTCGAGCGAGGTGGCGATCTGCTGAAGCCGAGCCGCGCCGACGCGATTGACGCCCTTCTCGTATTTCTGAACCTGCTGGAAGCTGACGCCGAGCTTCTCGCCGAGCTCGGCCTGCGAGATCTTCATCTCGACGCGCCGCAAACGGATGCGTTTGCCCAGCTCAATGTCCGGCTTGCCGGCACTGCGCTGCTTCATTCTCTTCGCCGCTGTCTTCATCTTTTTTCTCATCGGTCTTCGGTTGAAAACCCCCCGAAGAGCTGGGTCAGGGGTTCGCCCATATACTCGTCCTTGAATTCATGCGGGTGCACGAACTCTTCCTTAAACCACGGGAAACGCGCCGGATTGAAGGCTTCGATCAGCCAGTCAATCATGTGCCGCACTCTCGGGATCCGGCCGCTACCAGGATGGTAGGACAACCAGATATCCAGCGGTCTGTTCAGCTCGACCTCCAGTGGAATCAACTTCCCGCCAAGCGCAATGGCGTAGCTCGGGAACACGCCTATTCCGGCGCCATTCGCGACCGCCCAGTAGTTGGCGCTCGAGACGTTGGTCTTCATGACCAGAAGGTCACGTTCCGGAACGCCGGGGAAGAAGCTCTCGAAAGTTTGCTTGGCGGCGAGCTGGTCGGCGAACTGCAGCACCAGGCGGTGCTTGATCAACTCCGCTGCCGAGCGCGGCGCGCCATGCTTCGAAATGTATTTCTCGGAGGCCCAGAACATCAGATGCATGCGGCCGAGCCGCACCAGCTTGACGTCGAGCGCCGAAGGCCGCGACAGGTGAATGGCGACGTCGGCCTCGTGGCGGGAGACGTCGGCCGAACGCATCGCGCAATGCAGATCGACCAGGATCTTCGGATAGGTCTGCTGGAATTCGACCAGCCGGGGGGCGAGCCAGAATGTGCCCAGTCCCTCGGTCACGGCGACGCGGACCTCGCCGGACAGGGCATTTGCCGTCGAATCGCTGGTGCGCAGCACGTCGAAGGCAGCTGCCTCCATTTGCTCGACGGCGGAGACCACCAGCGCGCCTTCGTCGGTCAGACGGGTACCGTGGACGTCGCGGGTGAACAGGGTGGTGCCGGTCTGGCGTTCGAAATCATCGATCCGGCGGCGGACGGCGTTGATCGACAGCGACAGACGCTCGGCCGCCGAGCGGAAACTTCCGCATCGGACAACTTCCAGGAAAATGCGCGCTGCATCCCAGTCCGACAGGCCGCTGATGTTTGTCTTTGGGCGTTCCTCCAGAGGAACGCCCCTTTCCGCCAAGGAGTGCATACAAGTCCCTTCGGGTCGCTAAACTGGCAGAATCTGGGGCAAACCACAACCACGGCGGGTTGGGGAACGACGAGTTTTGAACGTCATCCTTACTACGCCGAAGGTGGTATTCGGGTGCTGCCAGCGCTGGAACAAGGCTGGGAAACGGGCAAATCATCGCCCGTATGAGGGGTGTGGCGTGAGTTCCGTTGTGAGCCGTGACATGGCTACGGGATCGTCGGCGCTGTCCGCAATGAACGTCCTTGCGCGAGAGCCGGTGCTGTCTTCCGCGATGGATCAATTGCAGCACGCCAGGCGTTTTACGACTGAGCTTTTTACGATCGGGCGCTTTACTCCTGAGCGTTTGGACGGCTGGCGGCGCGACGCGATACGCGCCGGAACCGCGGTTTCAAGGCAGAAACACACTGAAATCATGTTCGGGGGCGCAGCGGCCTCGTGTTATCCTCGATGCTTCATGGGGGCCAAAGAGGTCGTCACAATCACGTCTCACAGGCCGAATTAGCGGAAAGAACGCCGTGTCGCATTCAGACGAACAGTTGCAGTCGGTGCTGGAAACGCTCGAAGAGTGCCGCAGGGTGCTGAACGAGAGCAACAGCCGCGAGTCGGCCGAGCTGCTGTCCATTGTCATCCTGGACGTGAGGATGAAACTCAAAGGAATTGACAGTGCCGATCTCAAGGCACTGTGCGACGAAATGCTGCGGACCGCCACGAACGAACCGCAGCCCCCCTCCAAGCAGACGCAGGACCAGCCCCGGCGTCCGCTGCTCCGCGTGGTGAAGTAGCCGCGCCGCCGAGTTTCGCTTTTTGGCGAGATTTGTGCGTGTCCCGGTGCCGCATCTGTGATCACAGACGGCATCGGGAGGAGCCCTGGTTTTGTGCGCCTCTGTTGCGCATTCGCTGACATCGGCTACACCAGAGCCGGTTCGGCTCCGGGCCGCGCGCATTCCCCGCGCGCCGCACCGGCGCCTGAGATGGCTCCGACTGCATCATGCAAAATGTTTCGATCCCGGCGGCTCTGATTGCGGGCCTCGTCAGCTTCCTCTCCCCTTGCGTCCTGCCGCTGGTCCCGCCCTACCTGATCTATCTGACGGGCGCGACGATCGAGCATGTCGAAAGCGAAGAGCCCGCATCGGCCTCCAAACGCGCGATCATGATGTCGGCGCTCCTGTTCGTGCTCGGCTTCTCCACGGTATTCGTGGCGCTCGGCGCCAGCGCCTCGCTGATCGGCGGGCTGATCCGCGCCTGGTCGGCCGAACTCTCGATCCTCGCCGGCATCGTCATCATCGTCATGGGCCTCCACTTCCTCGGCCTGACGCGCATCGGCCTGTTGATGCGCGAGGGACGCTTGACCGCGCCCAAGCCGGTCGGCCTCTGGGGCGCTTATGTGATGGGGCTGGCCTTTGCCTTTGGCTGGACGCCCTGCATCGGTCCGATCCTCGCCGCGATCCTCTCGGTCGCCGCGGCCGAAGCGACGGTGACCAGGGGCGCCGGCCTGCTCGCGGTCTATTCGGCCGGCCTCGGCATTCCCTTCCTGATCGCCGCCCTCATGATCGAGCAGTTTTCCACCCTGTTCGCGCGCATGAAGGGCCATCTCGTCAATGTCGAGCGCGCCATGGGCGTTCTGATGGTGATCACCGGCATTGGATTTCTCACCGGCGCGGTCTCGAATGTGAGCATCTGGCTGCTCGAGACGTTCCCGGCGTTGCAGACGATCGGTTAGGCGTCCGCCGCAAACCGCGCCAGCGCCTCGCGGTCGATCTCGATGCCGAGGCCCGGCCCCTCGGGCACCCGCACGACGCCTCTCTCATGCTCGATCGGCTCCTTCAAAATCGCCTGCCGGATCGGATGTTCGGTGCGGTCGAACTCGAGCATCGGGTCGAGCGGGGCCAGCGAGGTCGGCGTGTGCGAGGGCAGCACGGCGAGGAGCTGGAGCGAGGCGGCGATCGCAATCCCGGTGCCCCAGACGTGCGGATTGTAGCGGATGCCGAACGCCTCGCTCATGTCGGCGATCTTCTTGCATTCGGAAAGACCACCTGCCGCGCAGGTGTCGGGCTGGGCGATGTCGAGCGCATGCGAGACGAACAGCTCACGGAAGCCGAAGCGCGTGAATTCGCACTCGCCGCCGGCGACCGGAATCGTGAGCGCGGATTTCACCGCACGGTAGCCCGCGACATCCTCCGGCGGCACCGGCTCCTCGAACCATCCGATGTCATGGCGCTCGATCAGGCGGCCGAGCCGGATCGCCGCTACAGCGTCATAGGCGTGGTTCGCATCGACCATCAGCGCGACATCGGGGCCGATCGCCTCGCGCACCGCGCGGGTGACTGCGGCATCCTCCGCGATGCCGAAACCGACCTTCAGCTTCACGGCGCGGAATCCCTCGGCGGCATAACCGGCCGCTTCTTCCGGCAGATATTCGAGCGGATCGCCTGACTTGCGCCGGTAGAGACCGGTCGCATAGGCCGCAACCTGCTTGCGCGCGGCGCCGCCGAGCAGCTGGTGCACGGGTACGCCAAAATGCTTGCCCTTGATGTCCCATAGCGCGATGTCGATGCCGCTCATCCCCTGGATCACGACGCCCTTCTGGCCGTGATCGCGCAAGCGCGCGTAGACCATCTGCCACAAGACGTCGGTGCGCAACGGATCCTCGCCGATCAGCCACGGCGCGATACTCTGCACCACCGCGGCCGTGATACGTGCCGGCCCGTAGCATTCGCCCCAGCCGACAAGGCCGTTATCGGTCTCGATTTCGACCAGCATCGCGGTGCGCGTGTCGTACCAGGCGCGCGAATAGGCGAAGGGCTGCGACAGCTTTGCTTCGAGAATGTGCGTGCGAACCCTTGTGATCTTCATTGCCGGCCTCCGTTCATCGCGCCTCGTCCAGCGCGCAAATCACCGTGCAGACCACGCCGCGCGGCAGGAAGTCGACCGTTGCCTCGCCGCCGAGCTGGTCGCGCGCGCTGCGCTCGATCAGGCGTGAGCCGAAGCCGCGTTGCACCGGCGCCGTCACCGGCGGTCCGCCGATCTCGGTCCAGATCAGGCGCAGCCGCGGCTTCGGCGCGTCGGCGATGACCCCCCACTCGAGCGTCACCCGGCCGGTCTCGTTGGACAGGGCGCCGTATTTCGCAGCGTTGGTGGCGATCTCGTGCACGATCATCGACAGCACCACGGCGAGCCGCGGCGACAGCGGCACCGCGGCTCCGGCCATGCGGATGCGCTCTGGATTGTTCAGCAGGAACGGCTGGAGCGCGCGGGCGATCACGTCCCGCAGCTCGGAGCCCGCCCATTTCTCCTGGCTCAACAAATTATGCGCCTCGGCCAGCGCGCCGAGCCGACCCTCGAATTTTGCCCGCTCGTCCCGGCTGGCGCTGCGGAAGGTCTGCACCGCGATTGCCTGCATCAAGGCGAGCGTGTTCTTGACGCGATGGTTGAGCTCATCGATCAGGAGATCGTGCAGCATCTCGCCGCGCGCGATCGTGGTTGCCATCCTGACCGCGAAGGTCAGACCGGTCAGCAGCAGGATGCCGCCGATCAGGCTGGTGATCGCGATGTTGCGCCAGAGCGGAGCGATCAGCGAGCTCTCGGCGACGCCGGCCACGATGGTCCAGCCGGTCAGCCGCGACCTCGTATAGACGGTGGACAACGCGACGCCGTCGAGTGAAACGGTCGAGAGTGCGGCCTCCGGCGTGCGCAACATACTCTCATATAGTGCGCCGGTAGCCCGTTTGCCGAAGATCTCCGTAGGGTTCGGCGTGCGCGCGAACACGATGGCCTTGGTGTCGAGCAGGGAAACCGTCCAATCCCGGTCGGGCCGTTGCTTCTCGACCAAATCCTGAAAGATGCTGACCGGCGGGCTGAAGCAGAGGTCGTAGATCACTTCGCCGTCGCGGACCACCGGAACTTCGACCGTGAGCACCGGCCGCCCGTTGATCGCGCCGGTGAACAGATCGGAATATTGCGGTGACCTGGTCGCAAACACCTTCTCGATGATCTCCAGATGACCGCGTGGCGCCAGGCTTGCGGTGTCCTCGGTCGCGGAGGAGAACAGCGGTCGGCCCTTGCGATCGGAGATTAGCACCAGGCCGCCCTTGCCGTACTGATCGACGAAGCCGAGGGCGATGCGCCGAAAATTCTGGAAGTCGTCGTCGCGCAGCGAATTTGTCAGCGCAAGCACTTGCAGGCCGCCGGTCATCCGCTGCACCTCGGAGTCCAGCACGAGGCGCATGCTGCGCACGTTCTCCAGCACGCGGCGGGTCGCGTCGTTGCGGTCCTGCTTGTAATTGTAGACGGCAATCCCGACCGCGAAGACGATCAGCGGCAACATCGTTCCCGTCACCAGAAGAGCGAGCCGGACCGGCAGGGTGAGCTTTGACAAACGCAGGCGTCCCGGTTCCAGCGCAGGGGAGCGCCGGATTTATGATTTTGGGAGACCATAGGGGCGGGACTTGCGCTGCGCCATAATTTTTCGCGTCCGGACGAGCCGCCCAGGGACGAGATTTTGCAGTGCCGTCCGCGGCGCCGCCTCAGCTCATGCTGATTGCGGTCAGTAGGAGACACATGGCGTACACGGCCGCCAGGCTGAGCCCGGCGATCCGGGCCTCTCGATGCGATTTCATAATTTCAACTCCCAGAGAGGGCGGCCGCCTTCAAGGCAGCCGCCCCAACACCTGGATCAATCAATTTCCTGGACGACCGTGCGCGAACCGGGATCGACGAGCATCACGCGATCGCCGGAGTAGACGTAGCGATACTTGGTCAGCGACGGACCCCAGTCTGCCGGAACGGCCTCGAGTTCGACGTCGCTCGGCACCGCCGCACCGACAACGATCTTTTCCTTCGTCGTCACCGGGCGGACGCGGTGCTCGGTGACGTAGGATTTGATCTTGGTTCGGTATTGCGGCTCGATCTGAACGGTCGCCGCGTGGCCCGTCCCGGTCGTCGTCACGACGGTCGATTGCGCGAAAGCGCCGGTCGAAATCAGGACCGCGGCGGCCGAAAGCAGGAACAACTTCTTCATCTCGTTCTCCTCGTTTGAATATGCGCCGCAACAACCCCTCATCGCCGACAGCGTTCCCGGCACTGGGAACCAATTGCCGCTTTTTCCCGTTTGTAGCTCACCGGGCTAAACGGCTCGGGTTCTGGAGGAGGACGACTAATGAAGTTGAAGATAGTAACTGCAGCACTGATGCTTGCCGCAATATCCCTGCCGGCGTTCGCCGCCGACGAGTTCTACGTCGTGCAGGACGTCAAGACCAAGAAATGCACGATCGTCGATAAGAAGCCGACTGACACGTCCATGACCGTCGTGAGCCCGTCGGGCACGATATACAAGTCGCGCACCGAGGCTGAAAGCGGCATGAAGACCGTCAAGGTCTGCACGTCCAACTGAGGAGGATGACAAATGCCAGTTCTGATTCTCTGGGCCGTGCCGGCCGTACTGGTGATCGGCGGCGGCATCTATCTGATCGGCCATTTGCATTAAAGCACAGTAGAAGGCGAGCGGGTCTGCGCGTGCAGCGCACAGGTCCGCAAGCCGTCTGCTAGGAGAGGAGGGGGGCGCCCCTCGGCCCGCCACGCGTCGCCAGGAGCGCAAGTTGCAGTGCAGCAGTTCGCGAAAGGGGCGCCCTGCGACGAAGAGGACCTCCCGCGCACACGAAATGACTTCCGTCCCGCCGACGTTTTTCATACGCTTCCCACTCGCAAGCCGCATACCGGCTGCGCTCACGGCCCGGCGACAGGGCCGGAGCATCATAGGGAGGGGAGACGATGAAGCGAAGATCATTTCTCGCTGGGCTCGGCGCGACCACTGCGGCGGCTGCGATTGGCATGCCGTCGATCCTCAGGGCACAGTCGCCGATCACGCTGAACGGCGCGGTCCAGTTCAACGACGACCACGCCTTCAACCGGGCATTGCTCCGGTTCGAAGAGCTGGTGAAGAAGTATTACGGCAAGCCCGTCAACTTCACGCTGCACAGGAACTCCTCGCTCGGCCTCGAAAAGCAGTATTTCGAGTACATGTCGCAGGGCAAAGCCGTCGATTACGGCATCGTCTCGCCGGCTCACATGTCGACCTTCGCCAAGGCGGCCCCGTTCATCGACGCGCCCTTCGTGTTCAAGGGCATCGAACACATGAACAAGGTCGTCGAAGCCAATATCCTGGCGCCGATCGCTGACGAAGTCGCGGCCAAGGCCGAGGTCGTTCTGATCGGCTATTCCGGCGGTGGCATCCGCAACATCTTCGCCAACAAGCCGCTCAAGAATCTTGCCGATCTCAAGGGCCTCAAGGTGCGCGTACAGGGCGCGCCGATCTGGTCCAAGACCTTTGCGGCCGTGGGCATGAGCCCGACGGTGATCGCCTATAACGAAATCTACAACGCGATCCAGAACGGCGTGATAGCGGCCGGGGAGAACGAGGCGGCCGGCGTCGAGGCGATGAAGTTCTACGAAGTGGCCCCGCATCTCAACCTGACCCAGCACGCCGTGTCGATCCGGCCGATCTGTTTCTCGGTGAAGACGCTGAAGACTTTGCCGAAGGAGTTGCAGGACGCGATCATGAAAGCCGGCAAGGAGGCCGGCGACTATGGTCGTCAACTGGAGTCGAGCGAGGAGGTCGTCAAGCTCGACACGCTGGAGAAGGCGGGCAAGCTCAAGCGCGTTCCCTTCGAAGAGCGCGACGCCATGAAGAAGCTCGCCGATCCCGTGATGGCCACCTACGCCAAGGAAATCGGCGCGGAAGGCATTTTCGAGAAGATCAACGTCGTCTGAGAACTGTCGCCGCCCACGCGACAGGACGTCGGGGCAAGCCGGACGGCTTGCCCCATTGCGTGATTGTGATCCCCCGGAGTCGTAATGACCGAAATATCGATGCCACCGAACCCGTCGCCATGGCGCCGAGCAACGGCGGCCTACGCAAAATTGCTGGAAATCCTGCTCGCCGCCTCTGTCGGCATTCTGGTCATTCCGGTCACGTTGCAGATCATCTCGCGCTACACGCCTTTGATTCCGTCCTACATCTGGACCGAAGAGATGGCGCGGTTCATGTTCATCTGGACGATCATGATCGGCGCGATGGTCGGCATCAGGGAGTCGCAGCATTTCGAAGTCGACGTCTGGCCTGACCTGTCACGCCGAAGCGAAGCCATGGTGCGGATTCTCGCGCGGCTCGGCGTGCTGGCGCTGGCGCTGGTGTTCGTATCCGCCGGCATCGAGTTCACCCGCTTTGCCTGGAACAGAACTTCGGAGCTGGCCGATCTGCCGCTTTGGCTGATCCACGTCGCCTGGCCGGTTGCCGGCGTGACCTGGATCGTGTTCGCCGGTGAACAGATTATCGACGAGATGCGGATTCTGGTTGGGGCCAATCAATGAGTGGCAATGTTCTTTCCGCCGGACAGGCCGCGATGGTCCTGTTCGGGACTTTCGTTGGCCTGCTCATCATACGCGTGCCGGTCGCCTTCGCGCTTGGCCTTGCCTGCGTGCCGATCCTGCTGATCGAGCCGCATCTGTCGCTGATGACGCTCGCGCAGGAAACCTTCAACGCCTACAATTCGTTCATCCTGCTGGCAGTACCATTCTTCCTGCTCACCGCCAATTTGATGAGCATCGGCGGCATCACCGACCGGCTGGTCGCGCTGTCCCGCTCGATGGTCGGGCACTGGCCGGGATCGCTGGCGCAGATCAACGTGGTGCTGTCGGTGTTCTTTGCCGGCATCTCCGGATCCTCCACCGCGGACGCGGCGAGCCAGTCCAAGATCTTCATCGATGCCCAGACCAAGGAGGGTTACGACCTCTCGTTCTCCATCGCCATCACCGCGGTCTCGGCCGTGCTCGCCGTCATCATCCCGCCCTCGATCCTGATGATCGTCTGGGGCGGACTGATCTCGACCTCGATCGCCGCGATGTACCTCGCGGGCATCGTGCCGGGCTTGCTGATCGCTGGCGCGCAGATGGCGACAGTGCATGTCTATGCCGTGCGCCGCGGCTATCCAACCTATCCGAAGGACACCTGGAGGGAGATGTGCTGCGCCATCTGGCGCTCGATACCGGCGCTGATGACGCCGTTCATCATTGTCGGCGGCATCCTGCTGGGGTGGTTCACTGCGACCGAATCCGCCTGCGTCGCAGTGCTTTATTCCGTGGCGCTGTCGACATTCTTCTACCGTGAAACCGGCGCGCGCGAACTCTACAAGGCATTGCTCGACACCGGCCGCCTGGCCGGCGTGGCGCTGTTCTGCGTGGGCACCGCGAGCGCGTTCGGCTGGCTACTGGCCTACTACAAGATTCCGCAGGAGCTGCTGGCCAACGTCTCGACCTGGGGCATGGGTGCGATCGGGGCCGGCTTCTTCATTGCGTTCTGCTTTCTGGTGGTGGGCTGCTTCCTCGACGCCATTCCGGCGATCATCATCGTCGGTACCGTTCTCGAACCCCTGGCGAAATCAGTCGACCTCCATCCGGTCCAGTTCGCGATCATTTCCATCATATCGCTGGCCTTCGGGTTGGTGACGCCCCCTTATGGCCTGTGCTTGATGATCGCCTGCTCGATCGCGGGGGTGCGGCTGCGCTATGCCCTGAAGGACACGGTGATCATGCTGATTCCGATGCTGCTCGTGCTGGCGGCCGTCATCGTCTGGCCGAGCGTGTCGCTGTTCCTGCCGCGTCTGATCGTGCCGGAGATGTTGAAATGAGCAGGGGTTGATCCCGCGGCTCTGATGCCGCGGGATCGGTCCATTTATCCTACAGATTGCTCTCGGTGATCGCGGCGTAGACCATGCTGCGCAGCTCGCGCCGGAGCGGGTAGGCGCTCGACGGCAGCACCTGCGTCATGAAGATGGTGATCAGCTCCTCGGCGGGGTCGATCCAGAACGACGTCGTGGCCGCGCCGCCCCAATTGTATTCACCGGGACTGCCGGCGACCAGTGTCTCAGCCGGGCGCACGGTCACGGCGAAGCCGAGGCCGAAGCCAATGCCGTTATAGGTCGCTTCGGAGAACAGCGAGCGGGACACCTCGGGGAGGAAGCGACCGCCCGGAATGTGGTTGGTCGTCATCAGCGCCAGCGTCTTCGGCCCGATCAACCTGACGCCGCCGAGTTCGCCGCCATTGAGCAGCGCACGGCAGAAGGTGAGATAGTCGGCCGTCGTCGAGCACAGCCCGCCGCCACCGGAGATCAAGGACGGCGGCGACAGGAACGAGCTCGTCGTGGGGTCGTCCTGTAATGTCAGTCCCTCGCGCCGCTGACCGGCATGGAAGGTCATGCCGCCACCCGGGTCGGCCGAGTAACAGGCGGCAAATCGGTGGGCCTTGGAAGCCGGCACGTGGAAATCAGTGTCGGACATGCCGAGTGGATCGAGGATGCGTTGCTTCAGGAACTGCTCGAAGGGTATGCCGGAGATCTTGCCAATAAGGTAGCCGAGCACGTCGGTCGAAACCGAGTAGTTCCAGGCCTCGCCCGGCGAGAACTCCAGCGGAATTTTCGCGAGGCTCTCGATCATGGTCTGGAGCGTGCCTGATTTCTCGACCTCGCCGATCTTTTCAGCGCGATAGGCAGCGTCGACGTTCGAACGCTGCTGGAAGCCGTAGGTGAGGCCGGAGGTGTGGCGCAGCAGGTCGACGATCAGCATCGGCCGCGACGGCGGACGGGTCAGGAAGGACGGCGCAGTGCCGGCGACGAACACGCCGAGATCCTTCCATTCCGGAATGTACTTGGCGACGGGCTCGTCGATCGCGACGAGGCCTTGCTCGACCAGCATCATGAAGGCGACGCTGGTGAGCGGCTTGGTCATGGAATAGATGCGGTAGATGGTGTCGTCCTTGACCGGCAGCTTGCGCTCGACGTCGGCAAAACCCTGCACCGAGCTGTGGGCTATCTTGCCACGGCGAAAGACCAGGAGATGCGTGCCTGGGAAGCGGCCGGCATCGATGTACCGGCTCTTCAGATGCGCATCGACGCGGTCGAGCGCGGCCTTGGACATGCCCACGGATTCGGGCGAGGCGGGGGTGGGGGCGAGCATCAGTTCCTCCGGGCAGTTTTGTCCGACGTTGATAGCCGAAAAGGCGGTCTCATTCCAAGCCGGTCGCGCTTAACGCCGGCCGGCTGTTTGGTGTAGGCTTCACCTTGGAACGCCTCCAAGCAGCCCAACAGATCCCCAACGGGCCAATGAGAAAACGCAGGCAAACGCACCATGACCCAGTTCAACGAAACCGAACTCACCGAAGCCGTCGTCCGGAGCTTTGACCAGACACCTGACCCGCGCGCGAAATTCCTGCTCCAGGAACTGGTGAAGTCGCTGCACGATTACGTGAGCAAGACCGGCCTCACCTTCGAGGAGTGGGAATACGCCATCGATTTCCTGACCCGCACCGGCCAGAAATGCACGGACACCCGGCAGGAATTCATCCTCCTGTCCGACGTGCTCGGCGTCTCCATGCTGGTCGACGCGGTCAACCATCGCGAGCGCGAGGGCGCCACCCAGACCACCGTGCTCGGGCCGTTCTATGTCGGCGAGCACAAGGTGACGGCGCACGGCACCGACATCTCTCCGAACAATCAAACCGGAGAACGGATGTTCGTGCAGAGCCGTGTTACCGATCTCAATGGCAAGCCGCTCGCGAATGTCCCCGTCGATGTCTGGCATGCCGACGATGATGGCTTCTACGACTCGCAGAAGCCGAACTATGACGAGGTCGGCGCCTCGGCGCGGGCGCGCTTCATCACCGATAGCGATGGCCGCTTCTTCTTCCGCACCATCTTGCCGTGCAGCTACCCGATTCCGACCGATGGTCCGGTCGGCGAGATGATCGTGCAGACCAACCGCCACCCGATGCGCCCGGCGCATGTGCATTTCCTGGTCAATGCCAAGGGCTACGAGCCGCTGATCACCCACGTCTTCATGGATGGCGACAAATATCTGGATTCCGACGTGGTGTTCGGCGTGAAGGACGACCTCGTCGCCAAGGTCGAGCCCCGCAACGACCTTGAGATGCCCGACGGCACCAAGGCGAACGGGCAGTGGCACCTGATGAGCTACGAATTCCACCTCAAGCCCGGCGGCGGCATGGCGCCGAAGCCGCTGGGGACGAAGGCGGAGGAGCACGCCTGACAGTCAGGCGCGAGCAGCGCGCGCCGCCCTCTCATCTCCCGATAAAGGCCGCCAGCTCGTCAGGCGTTCCCATCGGAAAGGCTTCTTTCATGAAGTCGAGGAAGGCGGAGACGCGCGCGCTCAACAGCCGGCGCGATGGATAGAGCGTCCACAACGCGATCTCTGGTCCGTCGATGTCGCCCCAATGCACCAGCGTGCCGGCAGCCAGGTCTTGACTGACCAGTGATACCGGAAGGCGTGCAGCGCCGACGCCCGCCCGGACCGCATCGCGGACCATGACGAGCGATGACAGGCGAAGGACCGGATCAATCGCGATGCGCGACCTTCCGCTTGGCATCGTGACTTCCCAGCTGGTCAGCTGGTCGCCCGGTCCGCGCATGACAGCCGGCATAGCGATACCGTCCCGCGGTCGTTTCAGATTCGGGCTCGCCACCACCACCAGCCTATCGCGCAGAAAGATTCGTCCGACAAGGCTGTCATCCGGATCGGGATTGACCCGAATGACGAGGTCGTACCCTTCCTCCACCATGTCGACGGAGCGGTCTTCCGTCGTGACCTCGAGACGGACCTCCGGGTATCTGCGTGCGAACCCGGCCGCGAGGTTTCCCATCGCAGTCTGCGAGAACAGCATAGGCGCGCTGATCCGCAAGCGCCCCCGCGGCCTGTCCCCACCCGAAGCGATCGCTGTCGCCGTCTCGTCGAGCTCGGTGAGCAAGGCCCCCGTCCGCTCGTAAAGGGCGCGCCCTTCCTGCGTGAGTTTCAGGGTGCGCGCTCCCCGTTCGAACAGGCGCAGGTCGAGGGCAGCCTCCAACTCGGCGACCCGCCGGGACAGGGTGGCTTTCGGGCGTCCGGCGGCGCGTGCGGCCCGTCCGAAGCCGCCGTGCCGGGCGACGAGATTGAAATCGGTGAGTGCCAGCAGGTCCATCGTTCCACCAGTGAGACAGTATGTCCAGATATAGCGGCTATCGGTTCGTTTGTGGATCACTAATTTCCGGGGTGTCTTCTGACCCAAACCCGGAGTGATCCCCATGACCATCCTCGTTACCGGCGCAACCGGCACCATCGGCCGCCATGTCGTCGAACAGCTCGTCAAGCGCGGCGCCGATGTCCGTGCTCTCGCCCGCGAGCCTGCCAAGGCAAACCTTCCGGCAGGCGTCACGGTCGTGCAGGGCGACCTGCTCGACGTCGATTCGCTCCGCAGCGCGTTCAAAGGCGTCTCGACCCTGTTCCTGCTCAACGCAGTGGTGCCGGATGAATTCACGCAGGCACTGATCGCGCTCAACGTTGCTCGCGAGGCTGGCGTCGAGCGGGTCGTATACCTCTCGGTGATCCACAGCGATCGCTACGTGAACGTGCCGCACTTCGCGGGCAAGTTCGGTGTCGAGCGGATGATCGAGCAGATGGGCTTCGACGCCACAATCCTGCGCCCGGCGTACTTCATGAACAACGACGTCACGATCAAGGACGTGGTGACCGGATACGGCATCTACCCGATGCCGATCGGCAGCAAGGGGCTCGCCATGATCGATGCGCGCGACATCGGCGAGATCGCGGCCATCGAGCTCATCCGTCGTGAGCGTGCCGCAGCGCCGCTTCCGCTCACGCGCATCAATCTCGTCGGTCCCGATACGCTGACCGGCGCGAAAGCCGCCGCCGTCTGGTCGGAGGTGCTGGGCCGCACGATTGCCTATCCCGGGGACGATACCGCCGGCTTCGAGAAGAATCTCCGGCAGTTCATGCCGAGCTGGATGGCCTACGACATGCGGCTGATGAGCGAGCGTTTCCTCACCGAAGGAATGGTCCCCGAGTCCGGTGACGTCGAGCGGCTGACAGCGCTGTTGGGCCGTCCGCTGCGCTCCTACCGCGACTTCGTCTCCGAGATCGCGGCCACTGCTTGACGGCACGGGCACGTCCCCATCACGACAACGAGGAATGCTATCATGATCTCTTCAACCGCCACTTCTCCGGCGGATCCGGAAGGCGCAACGAAGATATTGGTGCTTGGAGCGACCGGTGCCACCGGTCGCCTGATCGTCAACCAGGCGGTGGCGCGAGACTACGACGTCACCGTGCTGGTGCGTTCCGCCGAGAAGGCACGTGACATCACGGGGGCGAAGCTCATCGTCGGAGACGCCCGCGATGAAACAGCCCTGCGCGAAGCCCTCAAAGGCCGTGATGCCGTGGTCAGTGCGCTGGGTACGCCGGTAAGCCCGTTCCGCGAGGTGACGCTTCTCTCGACCGCGACGCGCGCGCTCGTGAGCGCGATGAAGGCCGAGCAGGTCTCGCGGCTGGTTTGCATCACGGGAATGGGCGCCGGCGACAGTGCAGGGCACGGCGGCTTTGTCGCCGACAATGTCATCTTTCCGCTTCTCCTGAAGAAGGTGTACGCCGACAAGAACCGACAGGAAGCGATCGTCAGGGACAGCGGGCTGGACTGGGTCCTGGTTCGCCCCTCGGTCCTGAATAACAAGCCCGGCCGCGGCTCGGTCCGGGCCCTGACGGATCTTTCGGGCTTCCATGGCGGCAGCATTGCGCGCGAAGACGTCGCGACATTCGTGCTCGATCAGGTGCGCGCCGATACCTCGCTTCATCGCTCTCCGCTCATCACGTGGTGACGCTTTGCGTGGCTACACTCCTGATCAGCGCGCGTGCAACATCGCAAGCAGGACCACCACGACGCAGGCGAGCGCCGCCGTGGTCAATTTCCAGAACATCAGCGGGCTGCGTTCCAAAAGCGGCGTAATCCGCGTGTCGAGATAGGCCGGATTGGGCGTGCGAAGCTCGAAGACGAATTCGGACAGATCCTCGTGCCGCTTGTAGGGATCCGGATGGAGCGCACGTCTGAGCGCCCCGTCGATCCAGGCAGGCACGTTGCTGTCGTCGTCGGCCGGGCGATATTTGAGCCTCCGCACGTCCGCCTTGCGCCGGATCCTCGCGATTTGGGTGCCGTAGGGAAGCTTTCCCGTCAGCATCTGGTAGCAGATCACGGCGAGTGAAAACATGTCTGAGCGCGGCGAGCCGCCTTGCCCAAGAAAATATTCCGGCGCCGTGTACTGGACCGTTCCGAGAATTTCATCGGTCTCGTCCAGCGGGGCGGCCTCCGCGACGCCTGCCACCTTGACCGATCCGAAGTCGATGATCTTCGCGGTACCGGTCTTGTCGATCAGGATGTTGTCGGGCCTCAGGTCCTGATGCAGCATTTCCATGCGGTGGAAGGCGCGCAGGCCCGCGGCGATCTGCTCGACCAGTCCGCGGACGGTTTCCAGATCGGGGCGTGGATTGTCCGTCATCCACTGCCGCAAGGTCTGACCTTCGACGAATTCGGTCGCGACATAGAGATAGCCGCGCCGTTTCGACTGTGACAGCGGCTTCAGCACGTGCGGGCTGTCGATCCGGCGCGCGATCCACTCCTCCATCAGGAAGCGCTTCAGGTAGGCGGCATTGTCGCGCAGATCGATCGACGGAAGCTTCAGCGCGACCGGCTCCTCGGTCACCGCGTCGACGGCAAGGTAGATATGGCTGCGGCTGCTGGCGTGGATTTCGCGGACGATCCTGTAGCCGTCGAAGATGTCCCGCGGCTCCGGCAGCGGGGGAAGTGGCAGCTGGGAGGTCTGATTGAAGATCCCGGCCGGCTCACGCTGCGGCACCGCATCGACGCGGAGGATCTGGACCGTGATGTTGTCGTCGCTGCCGCGCCGATAGGCTTCCTCGACGATCGCCTTCGCCGCTCCGTCGAGCTCGGCTGCATGCTCGCTGAGCGCGCTCGTGATGAAACGCGCGTCGACGAACTCATAGGCGCCGTCGGTCGCCAGCAGGAAGGTGTCGCCAGTCTCGATCTCGAAATTCTGGTAGTCGATCTCGAGCTGTGGATTGATGCCGAGCGCACGGCCAAGATAAGTCTGCTCCGAGGACACGATGATCCGGTGATCGTCGGTCAGCTGCTCGAGCGCCTTGCCCGCCACGCGGTAGACGCGACAGTCGCCGATGTGGAAGATGTGCGCGGTGGTCGCCTTGATGACCATGGCGCTCAGCGTGCAGACATAACCCTTGTCGCGGTCATAGGCATATTGGCTCTTGCGCGTCTGCGCGTGGAGCCAGGAATTGGTCGCGTCGAGCACGCGGCGGGCGGAGGTCTTCACCGTCCAGGATTCCGACGTGCAGTAATAGTCCATCAGGAAGCTCTTGACCGCCGACTCGCTGGCGATCTGGCTCACCGTGCTGCTGGAGATGCCGTCGGCGAGGACCGCCGCAATGCCCTTCAGACTGAGCATCGGCTCGTCCGGAACGAGGACGCCGTGAAAATCCTGGTTGATGGGCTTGCGACCCTTGTCGGAATGCTGGCCGACCGAGATCTGAAGTCCGCGGGTCATCGTCATCACCGGCAAAGGGGAGCCTCACCCTGATCGGGCGAGGCTCTCCTGTCGAGACGTATCAGGCCGCAATGCGGGGCGACGAGGCCTTGCTCGCCTGGCGCTTCGGCTGGGTCAGGACGTGCGTGGCGTAGAGGGTCATGCCGGTGAAGGCGAGGCCGCCGACGAGATTGCCGAGCACGGTCGGGATCTCGTTCCAGATCAAATAGTCCATGATCGAGAATTTCGCGTGCAGCATCAGGCCCGAGGGGAACAGGAACATGTTCACGACGGAATGCTCGAACACCATGTAGAAGAACACCAGGATCGGCATCCACATCGCGATGACCTTGCCGGGGACCGAGGTGGAGATCATGGCGCCGACGACGCCGGTCGAGACCATCCAGTTGCAGAGCATGCCGCGGATGAACAGCGTCGCCATGCCGGCCGCGCCGTGCGCGGCATAGCCGAGCGTGCGGCCTTCGCCGATATTGCCGATCGCCGTGCCGACCTTGTCCGGATCCTGCGTGAAGCCGAAAGTCGTGACGAAGGCCATCATGAAGGCCACCGTAAGGGCGCCTGCGAAATTGCCGACGAAGACGAGGCTCCAGTTCCGCAGCACGCCGCCGAAGGTTACGCCGGGGCGCTTGTCGATGAGCGCCAACGGCGCCAGCACGAACACGCCGGTCAAAAGGTCGAAGCCCAACAAATAGAGCATCGAGAATCCGACCGGGAACAGCAACGCGCCGATGAGAGGTTGGCCGGTGTTCACGTTGATGGTGACGGCGAACCATGCCGCCAGCGCGAGGATAGCGCCGGCCATGTAGGCGCGGATGATGGTATCGCGGGTGGACATGAAGATCTTGGATTCGCCCGCATCCACCATCTTGGTGACGAATTCCGAAGGCGCGAGATACGACATCAATGGTTCCTTTTGCTCGTGTGAGAATAGCGTGGCGGTTTCGGACGGTACCGTTGTCGAGATGCTGCCTCCGCACGAGCCGGTGAACCGGCAATCTGCGGACCAAAGGAATTCGGAATCTCGCTTGGGATCGCGTGACGACGACTGTGCCCGATGGGCTCAGCGAAGCAATATTGCTCTCCCCGAGTTTCAGCCTTTGGAGGCCTCAACATGTCGGCGGACCGCAGTCGTCGTTGACTGAGTGGTTACTGTGCAAGCAATCCACGTGCCAGATGACGGGCCATGCATCGCGACCGAGTGCTGGCGCGGTTACAGTGTGTTTTGCGCCTTCCATATGTCGAGCGGACCATCGATGGACCAAGGTTCCGAGAGGTACGAAGTCAGGCCTGCCCAATTTTTGTGCGACGCACAAGAACTGGGCTGTTCGCCAAATTTGACGGCGCGCGGAGATTTGCCAACAGAGAGTCGCTTCGGCGCAACGCTCTGTTTTTGCTTGGCATTGTCGATTTCTTCGCTTTGGCACGCTTCTTGTTTGAGAATGCGCGACGCCATCGATGCCGTCCCTCGAAGATCTCCATCCGAATTGTGACTTCTGCCATCCGGGGCTTCCCCGGAGACGTGCCGCCGTGCGCGTCGTGCGGTCGGCATGTGCGGATGGTCGCTCCGGTCACAAAGGATCATCACATTCAATGACGAAGCCAATTGATCAGTCCTCGCGCAGCGGTCGTCGCGGCCACCATCTTGGCGGAGCCAGCGCGAACGCGCTCATGCTCCTGGACCGCCGCACGTTCCTCGCCGCAGGCACCGTCGCCGCGGCGTTTGCGGTCGCTCCCGGCCGCGTCCGCGCCGCCGCGCTCAAACCCGAGAAGGAAGAATTGAAGCTCGGCTTCATCAAGCTCACCGACATGGCGCCGCTCGCAGTTGCCAAGGAGAACGGGTACTTCGAGGACGAAGGTCTGTTCGTTACGCTGGAGGCGCAGGCCAACTGGAAAGTTCTGCTGGACCGCGTCATCAGTGGCGAGCTGGACGGCGCGCACATGCTGGCGGGCCAGCCATTGGCGGCCACGATCGGCTTTGGCACGAAGGCGCACATCATCACGCCGTTCTCGATGGACCTCAATGGAAACGCCATCACGGTCTCGAACGAGATATTCGCGATGATGAAGCCGAACATCCCGAAGGATGCGAGCGGCAAGCTCGTGCATCCGATCAAGGCCGATACGTTGCGTCCGGCGATCGAGAAGCTGAAGGCCGACGGCAAGTCTTTCAAGATGGGCATGGTCTTCCCGGTGTCTACCCATAATTACGAGCTGCGCTACTGGCTCGCTTCGGGCGGCATCAACCCCGGCTATTATTCGTCCGGCGACGTGACCGGAACGGTCGGGGCCGAAGCGCTGCTGTCGGTGACGCCGCCGCCACAGATGCCAGCGACGCTCGAAGCCGGCACCATCAACGGCTACTGCGTCGGCGAGCCCTGGAACCAGGCCGCGGTGTTCAAGGGCATCGGCGTGCCCGTGATCACCGACTATGAGATATGGAAGAACAATCCGGAGAAGGTGTTCGGCATCACCGCGGCCTTTGCCGACAAGAATCCAAACACCGTGCTGGCCCTGACCAAAGCGCTGATCCGCGCCGCGATGTGGCTGGACGAGAATGCCAACGCCAATCGCGCCAAGGCCGTTGAGCTGTTGTCGAAGCCCGAGTATGTCGGCGCCGACAAGGCAGTCATCGCCAACTCGATGACCGGCACTTTCGAATACGAGAAAGGCGACAAGCGCTCCATCCCGGACTTCAACGTGTTCTTCCGCTATTTCGCGACCTATCCCTACTATTCCGACGCGGTCTGGTATCTGACGCAGATGCGCCGCTGGGGGCAGATCGCGGAGGCCAGGGACGACGCCTGGTACGAGGCGACGGCCAAGAGCGTGTATCGTCCGGATATCTATCTTTCCGCGGCCAAGCTTCTGATCGCCGACGGCAAAGCGAACAAGGACGACTTCCCTTGGGAGAGCGAGGGTTATCGTGCGCCGACCTCGGAATTCATCGATGGCGTCACTTACGATGGTCGCAAGCCCAACGCCTACATCGATAGCCTGAAGATCGGTCTAAAGGGCAAGCAGAAGATCGACGGTGCCAAGGTCATCGACGGCTGACGCGCATGAGCCGGGCCGCCGTCAGGCCGGCCCGGTCTCCTCACTCGAAGTCGGGCGATGAACGCCGAGGGATAAGACTATGGCAGCGGTTACCGACTACATCGACCTCAGCGCAGAGGAGCGCAAGCGTGCCCGCCGGGAGCGGGTGTTTGCGCGCATCAATGCAGCAGCGATTTATCTCAACATCCTCGGATTGGGATGGCTCGTGCCACTGGCCCGTATTGCGGCCGGCGACAGCGTCAAGCCGCAGTTGAAGGAGCTACGCCAGGGATTGCTGGTGCCGCTGATTGGCATCGGAGTCTTCCTTCTGGCATGGGCCTGGGCAGCGCCGCGGGTCAAGACGTCGCTCGGCGCCATCCCGGGGCCCGCCGAGGTCTGGACGCAGGCCGGAAACCTGTACGCCGACCATCTGGCCGAACGCGCCAAGCGGGCGGCTTTCTACGAACGCCAAGATCAACGTAACGCCAAAGTCGTCGCTGACGGTCATCCCGAGGATGTCCGGCATCGTGGCTATGCAGGCAAGCCAACTTATTTCGACCAAATACTAACCAGTCTGATGACGGTGGCGCTCGGCTTTGCCGTGGCGACGCTTGTTGCCGTGCCGCTCGGTATCCTGTGCGGCCTCTCCCGGACCATGAACAGTGCTCTCAACCCGCTGATCCAGATATTCAAGCCGGTATCGCCGCTTGCGTGGCTCCCGATCGTGACCATGGTGGTCTCGGCGCTTTATGTGAACCCGTCGGAATTGCTACCGAAGTCGCTGGTCATCTCCGCCATCACGGTGACGCTGTGTTCATTGTGGCCGACGTTGATAAACACTGCGCTTGGAGTGGCTTCGATCGACAAGGACCTGCTCAACGTCGGCCGCGTCCTGCAGCTGCCGACATGGCGCACCGTCACCAAGCTGGTCCTGCCAAGTTCGCTGCCACTGATCTTCACCGGATTGAGACTCTCTCTCGGCGTGGGCTGGATGGTGCTGATCGCGGCGGAAATGCTCGCGCAGAATCCAGGCCTTGGGAAATTCGTCTGGGACGAGTTTCAGAACGGCTCGTCGCAGTCGCTGGCCCGGATCATCCTGGCTGTGCTGACGATCGGAATCATCGGCTTTCTGCTCGATCGCGTGATGTACGCGCTCCAGTCCGCTTTCACCTTTTCCAGCCAGCGCTGAGGCCCTGATGTCGTTCCTGTCGCTGAAGGGGCTCCGCAAGGGCTACGGTACCGGCGCCAAGCGCACCGACGTGCTGTCGAATGTCAATCTTGAGGTTGCCGAGGGCGAGTTCATCGCCATCGTGGGCTTCTCGGGCAGCGGCAAGACGACTCTGATCTCGGCGATCGCCGGGCTGGTGCAGCCGGATGCCGGCGAGATCACGCTCAAGGGCAAACCGGTCGCGGGGCCCGGCCCGGACCGCGGCATCGTCTTTCAGTCGTACTCGCTGATGCCGTGGTTGACGGTACGCGGCAACATCGCTCTCGCTGTCGATCAGGTGTTTGCCCGCGAAAGCAAGACTCAGCGCGCCGGCCGCGTCGACCGCTACATAGACATGGTCGGGCTGTCGCACGCGGCGACCCGCCTGCCGGCCGAGCTGTCCGGTGGCATGCGTCAGCGCGTCGCCGTTGCCCGTGCGCTTGCAACCAGCCCCGAGATCTTGCTGCTCGACGAGCCGCTATCGGCACTCGACGCGTTGACCCGCGCCAAGCTCCAGGACGAGATCGTCGACATCTGGTCGCGCGACAAGCGCACCGTGGTGCTGGTTACCAATGACGTCGACGAAGCGATCCTGCTCGCCGATCGCATCATTCCGTTGTTGCCGGGCCCGAACGCGACGCTCGGGCAGCAGTTCAAAGTCGACATCCCGCGCCCGCGCGACCGGTCCTCGATCAACGAGGATCCGCATTTCAAGCGGCTGCGGCAGGCCGTCACCGGCTATCTCCTTGACGTCGCGAAAGAGCGCTCGGCCGAAGCCGATGCGACGGTTCGTACCCTGCCCAACGTCATACCCATCACGCAGATGGACAAGCCGCCGACGGCCTATCAGAAAGCGGCTGCTACGGTGACCTTCAACACAGATCGTTATCTCGAATTCTCCCAGCTCTCGAAGGTCTATCCGACGCCGACGGGGCCGCTGACCATCGTGGAGAACTTCGACCTCAAGGTTCGCAAAGGCGAGTTCATCACGGTGATCGGTCATTCCGGCTGCGGCAAGTCGACGGTGCTGTCGATGACTGCAGGTCTCAACGAGGTCTCCCTCGGGGGCATCATTCTCGACGGCCGCGAGGTAACGACGGCCGGTCCCGACCGTGCGGTCGTATTCCAGGCACCTTCATTGTTTCCCTGGCTGACGGCACGCGAGAACGTTGCGCTCGGTGTCGACCGCGTCTATCCGCACGCTACGCGGCGACAGCGCGACGAGATCGTCGACTATTACCTCGAGCGGGTGGGGCTTGCGGATTCTTTCGACAAGTCGGCTGCGGCAATGTCGAACGGCATGCGCCAACGAGTCGGCATCGCGCGTGCCTTCGCGCTGTCGCCAAAATTGCTGTTGCTGGACGAGCCGTTCGGCATGCTGGACAGCCTCACCCGCTGGGACCTCCAGGAGGTACTGATGGAGGTCTGGAAGCGCACGCAAGTGACGGCGATGTGCGTGACCCATGATGTCGACGAGGCGATCCTGCTTGCCGACCGCGTGGTGATGATGACCAACGGACCGTACGCCCGGATCGGTCACATCATGGAGGTCGACATCCCTCGGCCGCGCACGCGAAAGGCTCTGCTCGAGCACCCCAATTACTACCGATATCGCCGCGAGTTGCTCGATTTTCTCGAAGCTTACGAGCATGGAGCCGTGTCGAAGGCGCCGCCGAAACCAGCGGTCAATCCGGAAGCGGCGTGATCAGGCGCGCATGCACGTTCAAATCGGTTGCATCAAGCTCAATCCTTGTGCGCCGCACAGGGATTGAGCGAATCGCAAAATTTGCGTGCGGAATAGTCCTGCGAAAAATCGGAGCACTCCGAACAAGCTCCTGAATTTCCAGCGTTTCCGGAATGCGCGCAGTTGGCACGGAAATTGAAGCACCAATTGCGACGCCAACGACGACGTCCCTCAACATCATCAATCAGCATCGTAACTCGCCACCGGGGTGAAGCCTCGGAGCGCGCCTCCGTGGCCGGAGGCTGAGCCTGCAACGACGCAGCGGTGAGCCTGGAAGGGATACTCAATGACGAAGAATCCAACTTGGATTTCAGACTGGCGCCCCGAAGATGAGGCGTTCTGGAATGCGGGCGGCAAGACGATCGCCCGACGCAACCTGATCTGGTCGATCGTGGCCGAGCATATCGGCTTCTCGGTCTGGCTGATCTGGAGCATCGTCACCACCAAGCTGCCGCAGGCGGGCTTCCACTACACCACCGACCAGCTGTTCCAGCTCGTCGCGGTGCCCGGGCTGATCGGCGCGTTGATGCGCTTTCCCTACACTTTTGCGGTGACGACGTTCGGCGGCCGCAACTGGACCATCTTCAGTGCGGCGATCCTGTTCATTCCGACGCTCTCGCTGGCCTATTTCGTCGGCCAGCCCGATACGCCGTTCTGGCTGATGCTGCTGATTGCCTCGACCGCCGGTCTCGGCGGCGGCAATTTTGCTTCCAGCATGACCAACATCTCTTTCTTCTTCCCCGACCGGATGAAGGGGTGGGCTCTGGGACTGAATGCGGCCGGCGGCAATATCGGCGTCTCCAGCGTGCAGCTCCTGACCCCGATCCTGATGACGCTCGCCGTCATCAACCTGTTCCAGGCATCGCCCGTTGACGGTGTTTTCCTGCAAAACGCCGGCCTGATGTGGGTGCTGCCCATCGCGATCGCGGTGTTCGGCGCAGTGTTCTTCATGAACAACCTGACCACGGCCAAGTCGTCGATCAAGAACCAGCTCGCCGTGGTCAAGCGCAAGCACACCTGGATCATGGCGTATCTCTATATCGGCACGTTCGGCTCCTTCATCGGCTACTCGGCTGCATTTCCGCTGTTGATCAAGACCCAGTTCCCGCAGGTCACCATTGCGATCGCGTTCCTGGGACCGCTGGTCGGCTCGCTCTCGCGGCCGCTCGGCGGTTGGCTTGCCGACAGGATCGGCGGCTCGGTGATCACGTTCTGGAATTTTATCGTGATGGCAGGCGCGACGATCGGCGTGCTCTACTTCGTCGGGCACAAGGATTTCATCGGCTTCCTGTCGATGTTCCTGGTCCTGTTCGTGACGACGGGCATCGGCAACGGCTCGACCTACCGCATGATCCCCTCGATCTTCCGCGAGCACAATTTGTTCAGGGTGCGCGGCAAGGGCGATGCGGAGCGCGCGGCCGCCTTGAAGACGGCGAGCATCGAGAGCGGTGCTGCGGTTGGCTTCATCGGCGCGGTCGGCGCCGTCGGCGGCTATCTGATCCCGACCGGGTTCGGCAAGTCGATCGCGCTGACCGATGGGCCGCAGCTCGCGCTCGCGATCTATCTCGGCTTCTACGCCTCCTGTCTCGCGCTGACCTGGTGGTTCTATCTGCGTCGCAGCCCGCAGGGCGAAGGCGCGTCAACCCTCGCCGGCGCGCGTGCCTAATACTTGGTACGAATCTCGCTTCTCCCCGTACGCGGGGAGAAGCATTGCCCGACAGTTTGACAATGAACCTGGTTCGCAATGGCGCGCACCAAGGCAAACCCAACAGGCAGGAGAACATCATGACGCCAGAACAGATCACCCTCGTCCAACAGAGCTTTGCCAAGGTCGCGCCGATTTCCGCGCAAGCCGCGGTGCTGTTCTACGATCGCCTGTTCGAGGTCGCGCCATCCGTGCGCGCGATGTTTCCCGAGGACATGACCGAGCAGCGCAAGAAGCTGATGGGCATGCTCGCTGCCGTCGTGGGCGGTCTGTCGAACCTGGACTCGATTCTTCCCGCGGCCTCGGCGCTTGCGAAGCGTCACGTCGCCTACGGCGCCAAGGCCGAGCACTACCCCGTGGTCGGCGCGACCTTGCTGTGGACCTTGGAGAAGGGCCTCGGCGAAGCCTGGACGCCCGAACTCGCTACCGCCTGGACCGACGCCTACGGCGTGTTGTCCGGCTACATGATTTCCGAGGCCTACGGCGCACAGCCGCAGGCCGCCGAATAGGAGATGCGTTGTGAGCGAACCGCTGGTCATCGTCGGTAACGGTATGGCGGCCGCGCGTCTGGTCGACGAGCTCGCCAAGACCTCGCTCGGCCGCTACGCGGTCGCCGTGATCGGCGAAGAGCCGCGGCTCGCTTACAACCGCGTTCTGCTCTCCTCCGTGCTGGCCGGGGAGACCGGCTCGCACGAGATCGAACTGCGGCCTGCCGACTGGTGGCGCCATCGCGGCGTCACGGTGCGCTACGGCTATCGTGTCACCGAGATCGACACCGGCCGACGCGAGCTCAAGATCGAGGGCGAAGAGAGCATGGAATATTCCAAGCTCGTGCTCGCCGTCGGCTCGACGCCGCTGCGGCTCAACGTGCCCGGCGCCGATCTCGCCGGCGTGCACACCTTTCGCGACACCCGGGACGTCGATCTGCTGCTGACCCTTGCCGCGGCTAAGAAACGCGTCGTCGTGGTCGGCGGTGGTCTGCTCGGACTCGAAGCGGCTTACGGCCTCGCCAAGGCCGGAGCGCCCGTGACGCTGCTGCACCTGATGGACCGGCTGATGGAGCGCCAGCTCGATGCCCCCGCCGCCGACCTGCTCAAGACGCTGGTCGAGCGCAAGGGCATTCGCATCCTGCTCAATGCATCCACAGCCCGCATTCACGGCGAGGGCCATGTCGAAGCGGTCGAGCTTGCCGACGGCAGCCGCATCGAGGCCGATGCGGTGATCTTCGCCGCCGGCATCAGGCCCAACATTGCGCTCGCAAAAGACGCCGGCATCGCAGTCAACCGCGGCATCGTCGTCAACGACGAGATGCAGACGGCGTCACCCGATATCTACGCGCTCGGCGAATGCGCCGAGCATCGCGGCACCTGCTACGGCCTCGTCGAGCCTGCCTACGAGCAGGCGCGCGTGCTGGCGCGGCATCTCTCCGGCCGTCCCGCGGCCTATCAGGGCAGCGTGGTCTCGACCAATTTGAAGGTGTCGGGCGTCAGCGTGTTCTCCGCCGGCGACTTCATGGGCGGGGAGGGCAGCGAGAGCCTCGTGCTGTCAGACCGCAGGCGTGGCACCTACAAGAAGCTCGTGATCGCCGAGGGCCGGCTCGCCGGTGCCCTGCTGATTGGCGATACCGTCGATGCGCTCTGGTATCTCGAACTGATCCGCAACCGCGAAAAGGTGGCGGCGATCCGCGCCGACATGATGTTCGGCCGCGCGCTCGCGCGTCCCTCCAAGGCGGCTTGATTGAGGCGGCTTGATATGACGGCGATCGATCCCACGCTCCGCGCCACCAAGACGACCTGTCCGTATTGCGGCGTCGGCTGCGGCGTGCTGGCCACGCCAGACGGCAAGGGCGGCGCGGCGATCGCGGGCGATCCCGATCATCCTGCCAATTTCGGCCGGCTGTGCTCCAAGGGTTCGGCGCTCGGCGAGACCATCGGGCTGGAAAGCCGGCTGCTCTATCCGATGATCCGCTGCAAGGGCGTGCTCGAACGCGTCGCCTGGAGCGATGCGCTCGATCACGTCGCCCACCGCATGCAGCACATCGTCGCGCGCGACGGCGCCGACGCGGTCGCATTCTATCTCTCCGGCCAACTTCTGACCGAGGATTATTACGTCGCCAACAAGCTGATGAAGGGCTTTGTCGGCACCGCCAACGTCGACACCAATTCGCGGCTCTGCATGTCGTCCTCGGTCGCCGGTCACCGCCGCGCCTTCGGCGCCGACACCGTGCCCGGCTGCTACGAGGATCTCGACCAGGCCGATCTGCTCGTCTTCGTCGGCTCGAATGCCGCCTGGTGCCATCCCGTGCTGTTCCAGCGCATGTTGAAGAACCGGCAGGAGCGCGGCGCGCGCATGATCGTGATCGATCCGCGCCGCACCGACACCGCGACCGACGTCGATCTGTTCCTGGGCCTCAAGCCCGGCACCGACACGGCGCTGTTCTCCGGCCTGTTCGTTCACCTCGCCGACAATGGTGCGCTCGATCAGGACTATATCGCGCAAAACACGTCGGGCTTTGACGACGCGCTGGCGCGCGCACGCAACATCGCCGGCGGCGTCACCGCGACCGCACTGGCGACCGGCCTTTCCGAGCCGGACGTTGCTACCTTCTTCAAGATGTTCCGTGACACGCCCCGCGTCGTCACGCTGTACTCGCAAGGCGTCAACCAGTCGGCGCAGGGCACCGACAAGGTCAACGCGATCCTGAACTGCCATCTTGCCACGGGCCGCATCGGCAAGCCCGGTGCCTCGCCGTTCTCGCTCACCGGCCAGCCCAACGCGATGGGTGGTCGCGAGGTCGGCGGCCTCGCCAACCAGCTCGCCGCGCACATGAACTTCACGCCGCCGGACATCGATCGCGTGCGGCGGTTCTGGAAGGCGCCGCGCATTGCCACCCATGAAGGGTTGAAGGCGGTGCAGCTGTTCGAAGCCATCAACCGCGGCGAGGTCAAGGCCCTGTGGGTGATGGGCACCAACCCCGCGGTCTCGCTGCCCGATGCCGACTTCGTGCGCGAGGCGCTGAAGAAGCTCGAGCTGTTCGTGGTGTCCGAGAACGTGCTCTCCAACGACACCGTCGAGGCCGGACCGCACGTGCTGCTGCCCGCGCTCGCCTGGGGCGAGAAGTCGGGCACCGTGACCAATTCCGAGCGCCGTATCTCGCGCCAGCGTTCGTTCCTGCCGGCGCCCGGCGAGGCGCGGCCGGACTGGTGGATCCTGAGCGAAACTGCAAAACGCCTCGGCTTCGGCGACAGCTTTAATTACAAATCCGCAGCCGACATCTTTCGCGAGCACGCCGCGCTCTCGGCGTTCGAGAACGATGGCAGCCGCGATTTCGACATCGGCGCGCTGACCTCGCTATCCGACGAGGGCTTCGACGCCTTGAAGCCCGTGCAGTGGCCTGCGCGCGAAGGCGAGGCGCCCGGCGAGCGGTTTTTCGCGGCTGGCGGCTTCTTCACCAATGACGGCAAGGGTCGCTTCGTCGCGACGGAGGTGCCGGCGCTGCGCGGCGAGACCGGGCCGTCGCGGCCGCTGCGGCTCAATACCGGGCGCATCCGCGACCAGTGGCACACCATGACCCGTACGGGCCTCAGCCAGCGGCTCGGTGCGCATCGGCCCGAGCCGTTCGTCGAGATTCATCCCGACGACGCCAACAAATACAACATCGTCCACGACGGCTATGCCCGCATCACGAGCGACTATGGCCAGTGCATTCTGAAGGCCGTCGTCAGCGACCGGCAGCAGCGCGGCACGCTGTTCGCGCCAATCCACTGGAGTGCGATGAACGCCTCGCACGGTCGCGTCGGGGCGCTGGTTGCACCGTTCACCGATCCATTCTCGGGACAGCCGGAGTCCAAGGCGACACCAGCTGCGATCGTGCCTTATGAATACGTCTTCCGCGGCTTTGCGTTGTCGCGCAAGCAGCTGGAGCTGCCGCCGAATCTGATGTGGACCCGCGTCACTGTCACGGGCGGCTTCGGCTATCTCTTCGCCGACAATGCGGATCTGTCGCGCTGGCCGGCCTGGCTCGGTGGCGTTGCCGGCGAGGACGTCGCCGACTATCGCGACTTCGGCGGCGGCGTTTATCGCGCGGCGTCGTTTGTGGGCGACCGCATCGAAACCTGCCTGTTCGTCGGCCCCGCGCATGATGCCGGCGACTGGGAGGTGGTGAAGAGCCTGTTCGTCGCCGACCACGTCACCGACGAGCAGCGGCGCATGCTGCTGTCCGGCAAGTCCAGCGAGGGCGCGGCTTCGACCGGGCCTGTCGTCTGCGCCTGCTTCGGCGTTGGCCGCGGCACCATCTGCGACACTATCGCCGCAGGCGCGCGCACGGCCGCCGAGATCGGCGCAAAGCTCAAGGCCGGCACCAATTGCGGCTCCTGCATCCCCGAGCTGAAGCGCCTGATCGCGACCACCGAGGTGGCACCGGCGATGCAGGCCAAGCGCGCGGGCGCGGCGGGGTAGAGGTCTCTCCTGATCGTCGTCCTGGCGAAAGCCAGGACCCATTACCCCGGTCAGCGTTTGTCGAAGCCCGTTGTGGCCACTATCCGCAACAATATGTCCCTGTGGTAATGGGTCCTGGCTTTCGCCAGGACGACCCCGAGAGTGTGGTGAAGCTGTCGCACCAATCGACGACCCCTCCGTTGTGCCCTATGCTGCCGCGCATTCCGCCAGTTCAACAAAGATAACAACAATGATGTACCTGGAAACGCCGCCGCGCCTGATCGAGACCAGGCTCTTCTCCGCCATGCCCGACAAATTCCGCCGCAAGGGCGAACGGACGGATTGGGCCGATGCCAACCGGCCGGGTGTGCCGACGGACTCCTTCATCGAGGGGCCGTCGTTCGACAACAATGGAAATCTCTACATCGTCGACATTCCCTTCGGCCGCATCTTCCGCATTGCGCCTGACGGCGAGTGGTCGCTCGCGATTGAATATGAGGGCTGGCCGAACGGGCTGAAGATCGCGGCCGACGGCCGCATCCTGGTCGCCGACTACAGGCACGGCATCATGGAATTCGACGCCGAGGCAGGCCGCATCAGGCCTGTGCTGACCGCGCGCAATTCGGAATCATTCCGCGGCTGCAACGATTTGCATCTCGCTTCCAACGGCGACATCTATTTCACCGACCAGGGACAGACCGGCCTGCATGACGCAAGCGGCCGTGTCTATCGCCTGGCGCAAAGCGGCCGGCTGGATTGCCTGGTCGACACTGGCATCAGTCCGAATGGTCTGGTGCTCGATCCAACCGAGACCGTGCTGTTCGTCGCGATGACGCGCGACAACGCGGTGTGGCGGTTGCCGTTCATGAAGGACGGCAGCGTGTCGAAGGTCGGCCGCTTCTGCTCGCTGTTCGGCACCAGCGGTCCTGACGGGATGACCATGGATGCCAAGGGCCGCCTGTTCGTCGGTCACGCCTCGCTCGGCCATGTCTTCGTGTTCGCGCCCAACGGCGAATTGATCGCGCGGGTGAAATCGTGTGCCGGACCGAATTGCACCAATGTCACGATTGGTGGCGCGAACAAAGATCAGCTCTACATCACGGAGTCTGCGACCGGTAGCGTACTGGTCGCTGACATCGGCGGATTGAACTCTTGAGCTCGATGGCGGTTGCCTGAGCGAACGAGTGGTATCGGAGCAATTATGAACACGAAACCCTTCGGCAAAACCGGTGCCAGCGTCTCCGTCATCGGGCAGGGCACTTGGTATCTCGACCATGGTGATCGCAAGCGCGCGATCGCGGCGCTTCAGCGCGGGCTCGATCTCGGCATGACCCACATCGACACCGCCGAGATGTATGGCGATGCCGAACTCGTCATTGCCGATGCGATCGCGGGCCGACGCGACGAGGTGTTCCTCGTGTCAAAGGTGCTGCCAAGCAACGCCTCGCGCCGCGGAACCATCACCGCCTGTGAGCGCTCGCTGAAGCGGCTGAAGACGGATCGGCTCGACTGCTATCTGCTGCATTGGCGCGGCTCGTATCCGCTGGAGGACACTGTGGCCGCGTTCGAGGAACTGGTGAAGGCCGGCAAGATCAAATCCTGGGGTGTCTCCAATTTCGATGCCGATGATCTCGACGAGATGCTCGACGCCGCCGGCGAAGGCCGCATCGCCTGCAATCAGGTGCTCTATCATCTGAGGGAACGCGCGATCGAGCACGCGGTGATCCCGTGGTGCGAGCAGCATGGTGTTGCCGTGGTCGCCTATTCGCCGTTCGGCCACGACGATTTCCCTGCGAGCAGCAGCAAGGGCGGCGCGGTGCTGGTGCGCATCGCGGAGGCGCGTCGCGCGACGCCGCGCCAGGTCGCGCTGAGCTTCCTCACCCGTGCGACTACGGTGTTCGCGATCCCGAAGGCGTCGTCCGCGGAACATGCAGGCGAAAATGCCGCGGCCGGCGATCTCGTGCTGACGAAAGACGAGATTGCGGCGCTCGATGCGGCGTTTCCGCGCGGTCCGAAGCCGCGCGGGCTGCCCATGCTGTAGTGCACAAACGCCCATTATTAATGGAGTCTTGACGCGCGCGGACGTGAGCGCATATCGGCATCCTGTTTTCGGAAGTTGTGAAAGCGGCGCAATTATCGTTTTTTACGATCATTCCCGATTCGCATTCCTAGGTTCCAGCCGTGACCCCGCCGCCCGCCGCAGCCGCAAGGCTCGACAGTATTCCCATGCCTATGCCGGAAAAGAAGCCGCAGGCGCGCCGCGCGCCCGCGCGCGTCGATCATCCTTTCAAGGGCATCGCGCTGGTGCTGCTGTCGACGATCTTTCTCGGTTGCTCCGATGTCACCGCGAAATATTTGTCGTCGAGCCTCCCGTCGATCGAGATCACCTGGATCCGCTTCGTGACGTTCGCGCTGATGTTCACGCCGGTGATGCTGCCGGGCTCGCCGCTTCATGCCATGCGCACCGAGCGCCTCGGCCTGCAGCTGATGCGCGGCGCGGCATTGCTGGGCTCTTCGCTGTTCTTCATCACCGGCCTGAGCTTTCTCCCGATCGCGGAAGCGTCCGCGACCGGGTTCGTCTCGCCACTGTTCGTCACCGCTCTCTCGATCGTGTTCCTGAGCGAGAAGGTGGGCATGCGCCGCTGGATCGCCACCGCGATCGGCTTGACGGGCGTGATGATCATCCTGCGCCCGGGCTCCAGCGCGTTTCACGCCGCCGCGTTCTTCCCGATCGTCTCGGCGTTCTGCTGGGCTGCGGCGCTGATCCTGACGCGCATGATGAGCGGGCGCGAAGCCGTCCTCACCACCATGGCCTATTCGGCGCTGACGGGCGTTGCGATCCTCTCTCTGATGGTACCGTTCGTCTGGGTCGCGCCGACGTGGACCGCGATCGGGCTTGGCATCGTGATCGGCGTCGCCTCCACGGTCGGCCAGTGGATCATCGTGCTGGCCTATCGCTACGGCGATGCCTCGGTGCTGGCGCCGTTTTCCTACACGCAGTTGCTGTGGGTCAGCATTCTCGGCTTCTTCCTGTTCGGCGAAGTTCCGGATGTCTGGACCGTCACCGGCGCGGCCTTCATCGTCGCCAGCGGCCTCTACATCGCCCATCGCGAGCGCATCCGCCGCGCCCAGCTCCTGATCATGGAAGAGCGTTCCCCGAACCCCTGACGCAAGATCGCGCGTCCGCTTCGTGCTATCAATGGCTCCAACAAGACGGGAGGAGCCGGATGCGCGCTGCGATTTTCAGGAACGGTGAGATTGTCGTCGACCGGATCGCCGAGCCAAAGCCGGGCTCCGGCCAGGTGCTGGTCAAGACGCTCGCCTGCGGCATCTGCGGTTCCGACCTGCACGCGCGCCAGCACGCCCACCGCATGGTGGAGATGGCGCGAAAGACCGGCCGCAAGCCGATGGACCTCGCCCGTGACGTCGTGTTCGGCCACGAGTTCTGCTGCGAGATCGTCGACTTCGGCCCGGGGACTGTGCGCAAGCTCAAGCCGGGCACGCGCGTCTGCTCGCTGCCGGCCCTCGTGACTCCGCTGGGCATCGAGGGCATCGGCTATTCCAATGACAATATTGGCGGCTATGCCGAGGCGATGCTGCTGAGCGAAGCGCTGCTGCTCGAGGTGCCCAACGGTCTCGCGCCGGAGCATGCCGCGCTCACCGAACCGCTCGCGGTCGGCGTTCATGCCGTCGCCAAGGCCAACATCCGAGGCGGCGAGGTGCCGCTCGTGATCGGCTGCGGGCCGGTCGGGCTCGCGGTGATTGCGGCGCTGAAGCTCAAAGGCCTGCATCCGATCGTCGCGGCCGATTATTCGCCGGCGCGGCGCGCGCTTGCGGCAAAACTCGGCGCCGATGTCGTCGTGGATCCAAGGGTGTCGCAGCCCTATGCGACCTGGGCCGAGCATGCGCAGATGTCGGATGCGGAGAAGGCTGCGCGGCCACCGTTGCAGGCGATGCTGCCCGCGCTGAAGCCCGCGATCATCTTCGAATGCGTCGGCGTGCCCGGTCTGTTGCAACAGGTGTTCGAAGGCGCGCCGCGCGATGCCAGGATCGTCGTGGTCGGTGTCTGCATGGAGACCGACAGGAGCGAGCCCATGCTCGGCATCATGAAGGAGCTCAACGTCCAGTACGTGCTCGGCTACACGCCGGACGAGTTTGCAGCCTCACTGCGCTTGATCGCGGAAGGGCAGGTGGATGCGGCGGCGATGGTCACCGCCGAGATCGGCATCGACGGCGTCGCAAAGGCTTTCGCCGACCTCGCCAACCCTGAAGCGCACACCAAGATCATCGTACAGCCGTGGCGGTGATGCCTTACACCGGCAGCGCGATCGAATATTTCACCTGGCTGAGCGCGAAGCTCGACTCGATCGAGGCGATGCCGTCGAGCCGGGTCAGCTTGGTCTTCAGGAAAGTTTCGTAGGAGGCGAGGTCGGCCGCGACAACGCGCAGGAGATAGTCGCGGTTGCCGGTCATCAGATAGCACTCCAGCACCTCGTCCCATTTCGAGATCGCCCGCGCGAAGCGGTTGAGATCCTCCTCCTTCTGCCGCGCCAGCTTGATCGAGATGAAAACGCTGACATGCAGCCCCAGCGCCTTCTGGTCCACGGTCGCGATGTAGCGCGAGATGACGCCGCGTTCCTCCAGCAGCTTGACCCGGCGATGGCAGGGCGACACCGACAGCCCGACCTTGTCGGCCAGCTCCTGCATGGTCAACCGGCTGTCGTTCTGGAGCAGAGCGAGGATTTTTCGGTCGATGGCGTCGAGGGCGGGCATTGGGATGAACCTGTCGTTTTTACCGATCGATTGGTAAGCTATCCCAACATTAGTTGCTATTGCGCGAAAAATTGAGAAGTTTAGCGCTTCCTGCAGGGGTATCATCGGGCACCTGTTTTCCGGGAGCATTGCCATGCCCGTTGATACCACCCGCCTCGACACGTTGACCGCGCTCGCCCGCAAGGCGCTGTGGCTGTCGTCATGGACCATTCATCACGCCAACCACATCCGCCCGAATGCGGACGGCCTGAAGGTCGGGGGACATCAGGCCTCGTCGGCCTCGCTCGCCACCATCATGTCGGCGCTGTATTTCCACGTGCTGAAACCCGAAGATCGCGTCGCGGTGAAGCCGCATGCAAGCCCGGTGTTCCACGCCATCCAATATCTGTTCGGCCGGCAGAGCCGCGACAAGCTGGAGAATTTTCGTGGCTTCAAAGGCGCGCAGTCCTATCCTTCGCGCACCAAGGACGTCGACGACGTCGATTTCTCCACCGGCTCGGTCGGCCTCGGCGTTGCGCAGACGCTGTTCGCCTCGCTGGTGCAGGACTATGTCAAGGCACATGGCTGGATGAAGGATCGCCGCGAAGGGCGAATGATTGCGCTGGTCGGCGACGCCGAGATGGACGAGGGCAACATCTTCGAGGCGCTGGCGGAAGGCTGGAAGCACGGGCTGCGCAACACCTGGTGGGTGGTCGACTACAACAGGCAGTCGCTGGACGCCGTGGTCCGCGAAGGCCTCTGGGAAAAGTTCGAGACCGTGTTCCGCAATTTCGGCTGGGACGTGGTGATCGTGAAATACGGCCGACTGATGCGCGAGGCCTTTGCGGAAGCTGGCGGCGAGGCGCTGAAGCGCTGGATCGACAATTGCCCGAACGCGCTCTACGCCGCCTTGTGTTTTCAGGGCGGCGCGGCGTTCCGCAAACACCTCCACGACGAGATCGGCGATCAGGGTCCCATCACCAAGCTGATCGATAAGCGCAGCGACGACGAATTGCTGGCGCTGATGTCGAACCTCGGCGGCCATGACATGGCGAGCATGCTGGACGCCTTTGAATCCATCGATCACGATCGCCCGGTCTGCTTCATCGCCTACACCATCAAGGGCGTCGGCCTGCCGTTCCAGGGTCACAAGGACAATCACGCCGGCCTGATGACGGTTGCGCAGATGGAGAAATATCGCGACAGCCAGAACATCCGGCCAGGACACGAATGGGACAGATACGAGGGTCTCGCCCAAAGTGCCGCCGAGCTCGACGCCTTCCTCGCGGGCGTGCCGTTCAACCAGGACGGCCGCCGGCTTACCGCGCCTGTGATCGAGGTGCCGTCGCAACTCGCCTTCAAGCCGGCGCCGCAGATGTCGACCCAGCAGGGTTTTGGTCTCGTGCTGAACGAGATCGCGCGCGGCGACAGCGAGCTTGCCAGGCGCATCGTCACGACATCGCCTGACGTCACCGTCTCGACCAATCTTGGTCCGTGGGTGAACCGGCGCGGCCTGTTCGCGCGCGGCGAGAAGGCAGACTTATTCCGCAGCGAGAAAATTCCATCCACCTTCAACTGGGATTTCTCGCCCAAGGGCCAGCATCTCGAACTCGGCATCGCCGAGATGAACCTGTTCATCATGCTCTCGGCGTTAGGCTTGTCGCACCAGATCAACGGCGAGCGGCTTCTGCCGGTCGGCACGTTGTACGATCCCTTCATCGAGCGCGGTCTCGATGCGCTGAACTATGCCTGCTACCAGGACGCCCGCTTCATGGTGGCGGCAACCCCGTCAGGTATCACGCTGGCACCCGAAGGCGGCGCGCACCAGTCGATCGCAACGCCTTTGATCGGCATGGCGCAGGATGGGCTTGCCTCGTTCGAGCCGGCCTTCGTCGACGAGCTCGCCGTGATCATGGCCTTCGGCTTAAACCACATGCAGCGCGATCCGGGCGAGGGCGGCTCGGTCTATTTGCGGCTCTCGACGCGCTCGATCGAGCAGGCGCAGCGGATCATGACACCCGAGCTTGCACAGGGCATCACCGACGGCGCCTATTGGCTGCGCAAGCCGGGCCCCAATGCAGAGGCCGTCATCGCCTATACCGGCGCCGTTGCGCCGGAAGCGATCGAGGCGACCGGCTTCATCGGCGAGAGCCGGCGCGACATCGGCCTGCTCGCGATCACGTCCGCGGATCGCCTGCATGCGGGATGGACCGCCGCGCGGAAATTGCGCCGCGATCGGCGCGGCGTGCAGCATCTCAGCCACATCGAAAAACTGCTCGCGCCGCTGCCGCGCGACTGCGGCATCGTGACCGTGATCGACGGCCATCCGGCGGCGCTCGGATGGCTCGGCAGCGTCCGCGGCCACCGCGTCGAGGCGCTCGGCGTCGAGCAGTTCGGCCAGACCGGCACCATCGCCGACCTCTATCGTCACCACGGCATCGACGCCAACGCCATCATCGATGCGGCCGAAAGCCTCACCACCGGCGCGCCGGTGCTGCATCGGAAGATGGCGGTGTAGTTCTCCGCCGTCCTGGCCCCCGTGCGCAATGGCGCACTAGGCCAGGACGACGGCAATCGAGACCTTGCCACCCCTCCGCCATCGGCTCATATAACCTCAGTCCGCCGCAATGCTGGCCCCGCACATGGCGGGTTCAATTGCCGGCGCTTTCGTGCAAGGATGCCTGCCGAAACGCCCCCAAGCCCCCCAAGAAGAGGTTCACTATGGTCAATCGCATGCAGTTCTACATCGACGGCGCCTGGGTCGATCCCGCCGTCAAGAAGTCCACCGCCGTGGTCAATCCGGCGACGGAAGAGGCGATGTACGAGGTTGCGCTGGGCTCCAAGGCCGACGTTGACAAAGCTGTCGCCGCCGCCAAGCGCGCGTTCGTGACGTTCTCCCAGACCAGCCGTGACGAGCGCGTCGCGCTGCTCACCAAGGTCATCGAGATCTACAAGGGCCGGCTCAAGGAGATCGGTGCCGCCGTCTCCGACGAGATGGGCGCGCCGCTGCCGATGGCCGAAAAGCTGCAGGCCGGCGCCGGCCTTGGCCACCTCATGACCACGCTCGACGTGCTCAAGAACTATCATTTCGAGGAACCGGTCGGCACCGCCATGGTGCTGCGCGA